>CASEVW010000137.1 GCA_949291395.1 uncultured Oscillospiraceae bacterium
AAAATTCTCCGTGAAAACGGTCTGCCAGAAAATTTGAATGTGCACAGTCTGCGCCACACCAATGCCAGCATGCTCATCGCCCAAGGCGTGGATGTCCGCACGGTGGCAGGTCTGCTGGGCCACGCGCAACCCAGCACCACGCTGGACATCTACAGCCATGCCTTTGACAAAAACAAGCGCCTCGCCGGGCAAAAGCTCAGCGAGGCGATGGGGTTGTGAGAAAACAGTCATACCCGCTGAAAACCACCCATGCAGTGGGATATGACTGGAGAGCTGAACCAGAGAGAAAGGGCAGCGCCTATTTTTGTGTTTTAAGGATGAGGGGCCTGGCAGGATGTTTGGGACAGGTCATGTCTTGTCCATGCGGGTAAGACCGGTCTTGCAGCCCAGCCAGAGGCAGGCGTCGCTTTCGGCGATGCACTTGACCTCGTTGTCCGCCAGGCCGTTGCCCTGCACCAGGTACAGCCCGGTGATGGCCTCGGCGCCCTCGTCCGGGGGCCGCTCGCAGATCACCATGCCGTCCATCTCGGTGGTGATGATCATCCGCCCGTCCCGGGTGCAGAAAAGGAACCGCACCTTATTGCCCGGCAGGCCCTCCGCGCTGGACCAGGTGCGGGTCACCTTCCAACCCTCGGGGGTACGCTTGAGCAGGTTCAGCCCGCCGTAGAGGGTGTGGCCCACCCCGGCAAGGCAGGTGTCCTCGTCCAAAAACACCAGGGAGTTCACATACCGGTGGGCCAGGCCGTCGTCCATGGTGAGGTAGGTCCACTCGTCCCCTTTCAGGATGCACAGCCCGCCCTCGTTCTGGCACAGGTACATGCCGAACCACAGCTCGTCGCCGTTTTTCCGGATGATGCTCACGCACTCCTCGGTGAGGCCGTTTGTGGTGCCCAGCACCCGCTCCACCTGCCACTGGCCGCCCTCCTTTGTCAAAAAGGCCGCCCCGGTCATGCAGCCGATCCAAACCCCGTCCTCCACCGGCAGCACCGCGTTCACCCGGCCCTCGGGGATCTGGGGCGCGGAGAAGGTGAGGACTTTCTCGCCGCTTTTCGTGTAGGCGCTGACGCCGTCGTTGTGACCGCACCAGATAAGGCCGTCGAAGCTCTCCCCGATCTCCGAGGCGTAGATCAGGGTGATGCTGTCGTCGATCACCTCCAGCGGCTCCCCGGTCTCCCGGTGGATGGTGCGCAGGCCGCCTTTCAGGCCCACCCACAGCTTTTGTCCGTCGTCATAAAGGGCGGAGATCTCCTCGCCCTGAAAGAGCACATGGAGGTAGTCCATCTTCTCGTACACCGGCTCGCTGTCGGCCTGGTACATCTTCAGCCCCACGCCCGCCGCCGCCATGGCCGCGAGGAAAAAGACGACGATGAAGATTTTTTTCTTATCCATACAGGCGCCCCCTTTCCAGCTGGTACCGCTTTTGGCTCAGGCACTCAGCTTCCTCCCGGCTGTGGGTCACCAGCAGCACCGTCATTCCGGCGCAGCACTGCCGCACCGCCTCCATGGCTATGGCCTTGCTCTTTTCGTCCAGGTTGGCAAAGGGCTCGTCCAGCAACAGGACGGGCTTGCGGCAGGCGATGGCCCGGGCCAGGGCGGCCCGCTTGGCCTGACCTCCGGAAATTTCGTAGGGGTAGCGTTTCAGCAGCTCGCCGATGCCCAGTCGCTCCGCCAGGGCAGCGGCCTCCTCCCGCCGGGGCTGCCGGCCTCGGAGGGGGCTGCCGTAGAGGATATTGTCCTCCACCGTCATGTGGTTCCACAGCGCCGGCTTGTACAAGAATGAAAGAATTATTACCACTCCGCAGCGTGCCGACATCAAGGTAAATGCAGGAAGCGATGTTTTAAACT
>CASEVW010000138.1 GCA_949291395.1 uncultured Oscillospiraceae bacterium
CATCGTGCTGGGGGACCTGGCCGCGCTGGTGAGCGACGCCAGCAACGCGGCGGTGACGCTGCAATTTTTGTCCGGCGGCGACCTGCCGGACATCGCCGCCCTGCCGGTGCCCCAGACCCTGGCCTTCGCTTCGCCGGACCCGGCCAATAAGGTCTATTCCGACACCATCTATCTGATGGGCACCTCTGACCCCAGCCAGCCCCTGACCCTGAACGGCCAGGAGGTGGAGCGGCAGGGGGTGCTGGGCATCTGGGGCGTGGAAGTGCCCATTGTGGAAGGGGATAACCTGTTCACCGCCCAGCAGGGCCAGACCAGCGTTTCCATCACCCTGACCCGGCCCGCCCCCAGCGGCAGTTCCGGCGGCTCCGGTCCTTCCAGCGGCGAGATCCCCTCGGACGGGTCGGTGCCCGCCCAGTGGGGCCAGAAGGTGCGGGTCACCTCCACCCTGGCCAGCCAGCTGAGCGATTACACCAACACCGGCTCCATCACCATGACCGCCTACCAGGGCGCCGTGGCCGAGGTGGCGGACAGTGTGTCCTTTGTGAGCGGCGGCAAGCGCACCTACGCCTACCAGCTGCACAACGGCTCCTTTTTGCTGGCCAAGGACTGCGAGCTGCTGGAGCCCGGCACCCCGGACGCCGCTTTCTCCGCCATGGCCCACAGCACCGACAGCAACATCGAATACCTGAACCTGGCGGGCAGCGGCACCCCCTTTTACACCCACAGCTGGGAGGGCAATGACTTCACCCTGCATTTCTACTCCGCCAGCTACGACGGCCTGCCGCCCCAGGACATCGGCTTTGCCGGGGCTACCGTGGCGGTGGAAGCGGAGGAACACGGCTTCGCTGTGCACATCACCTTCAGCGACGAGGACCCCCTGTGGGGCTATCATGTGGACTACTTAGAGGACGGCACCACCCGCATCGCCCTGAAACATCAGCCCAAGCGCAGCGACGACCCGGCCCGGCCCCTGGAGGGCGTGACCGTGCTGCTGGACCCTGGCCACGGGGGCGATGACATGGGCGCGCCTGGCTCGCCCCTGGAGGGCTTCCCCCAGGAGGACGCCCTGAACCTTTCCGCCGCACTGGCGGCCAAATACCGGCTGGAGCAGCTGGGCGCCGCCGTGACCATGACCCGGGACACCGACGTGTTCTACACCCTGGGCGAGCGGATGGAGATGCTGAACCAGCAAAAACCGGACTTTTTCATTGCGGTGCATCACAACAGCGTGCCGCTGGACCAGGACCTGAGCCAGATCGGCGGCACCGAAGCCTATTGGTTCTACACCGAGGGCCGCCCCCTGGCGGAAAACCTTTCGGCGGCGGTGAGCACCGCCACCGGCCGCAATGACCGGGGCCCCAAATACAACAGCTTTTACGTGACCCGTTCCAACATCTGCCCGGCCGTGCTTTTGGAGCTGGGCTTTGTGGGCAACCCCACCGAATACGAATCCTGCGCCAGCCTCACCGGCCTGTGGACCGAGGGCGGCGCCATTGCCCAGGCGGTGCTGAACAGCCTGGGCGGCTGAGCCAAAGCCGAGAAAAGACAAAGCTTTTTTACTGTCCCCAGCCATCGCCAACAAGGCCGGGGCAGGGAACGGGCAAAAGCCCCTGGTGAAAACCAGAGGCTTTTGCTTGCAGCTGCCCGAAAAGCAGCTTGTTATTCGTTATTCTTCCGCTCACGCAGCGGAGGAAGCGCTGGTAGAGGCATCCGCCTGGGAAGCAGCAGCGTCAGCGGCGCTCTCGGCAGCAGACACAGCGCTCTCGGCAGCGGCACTTGCGCTCTCAGCGGCGGAAACAGCACTCTCGGCAGCAGACACGGCGCTCTCGGCAGCGGCACTTGCGCTCTCAGCGGCGGAAACAGCACTCTCGGCAGCAGACACGGCGCTCTCGTCAACGGAAGCGCTGTCAGCGGCGGTGCTGTCTACAGCCGCCACGGAGGCGGAGTCGGCAGAATCGTCAGCAGCGGGCTCGCCGATGTAGGCGTACTGCAGGTACCAGTAGCCGTAGGGGCTGTGCCATACGCCCTGCAGGTCGTTGCTCTGCAGCCAGAAGTCGTTGGAGTATACCAGGGGGATCATGGCGTACTCGCTCATCAGCAGCTCTTCGGCGGCGTGCAGCTTCTCAAAGCGCAGATCCACGTCCTTGATCTGGCTTTCTTCCATCAGCTTGTCGTACTCGGGGTTGGCGTACTTGCCGTCGTTGTTGCCGTTGTCGCTCATGAACAGCTCCAGCATGTTGGAGGGATCGTTGTAGTCGTATACCCAGCCGTTGCGGGCCATCAGGTAGTCACCGGCGCGGCGCTGCGGGGTGAAGGAGGACCATTCCACGATCTCCACTTCCATGGTGATGCCCAGAGCTTCCTTGTAGCAGCTCTGCAGGTACTCAGCCACGGCCTTGTTGTAGCCAGCGTCGTTGGTGGTGTAGCTGATGATGGGGAAGCCCTCGCCGCCGGGGTAGCCGGCCTCGGCCAGAGCATCCTGCGCCATCTTCTTGGCCACCTCGTAGTCGGTGGGGATCCACTCGTCGCTGGCGTTGTCCATGAACAGGGTGGTGCCGTCCGCATCGGTGATGCCGGGGGCGTTCAGCTTATAAGCGGGGGTGTAGGTGCCCTGCATGATGGTGTTGGCCAGACGCTCACGGTCGATGGCCAGGCTCAGGGCCTTGCGCACGTTCACGTCGGAGAAGATCTCCTCGTTCAGGTTCATGCTCACGTAAGAGGTGGCCATGATGGGCTCCACATGGAACTCGCCGCCGTCCTCAGCACGGACCAGGCTGGGGATCTCCTCGGTGGGCACGTCACGCACCAGAGAGGCCTGGCCGGTCTGGAACGCGGTGTAAGCAGCGGTGGGATCCTCCATCAGCAGGAAGGTGATGGTGTCGGTAACGATCTTGCTGCTGTCCCAGCCGCCCTGGTAGTAGGGGTTCTTGGTCAGCACGATCTGCTGGCCTACGATCCACTCGGTCATGTAGTAGGGGCCGTTGGAAATGTAGGTCTCGGGAGCGGTGGCCCAGGCATCGCCGTTGGCTTCCACAGTCTCCTGCTGCACGGGGTTCAGGGTAGCGAATGCCGCCAGCTTGTCAAAGTAGGTGCAGGGGTAGCTGAGGGTGACCTGAAAGGTCAGGGGATCCACAGCCTTTACCTGCAGGGCGTCGGGGTCGCCGTTCATGGCTTCCTCGTAGCCGGCTACCATGCCCAGCACGGTGGCGGAGTAGGGAGCGGCGGTGGCGGGGTCGGCCACGCGCTTGTAGGTGTACTCAAAGTCGGTGGCGTCCAGATCGGAGCCGTCGGACCACTTCAGGCCCTCACGCAGGTGGAAGGTCCAGGTCAGGCCGTCCTCGCTGACCTCGTAGCTCTCAGCCTGGCCGGGAGCGACCTGGTTGTTCTCGTCGATGATCAGCAGGCCCTCAAAGGTGGTCAGGATCAGGTTGCCGCCGTCAATGGTGCTGTTCAGAGCGGGGTCCAGGGTCTCGGGGTTGGGGCCCAGCTGCACGGTGATGTTGCTGCTGGCAGCGGCATCGCCGGTGCCAGTGCCGGTGGCAGTGCCGGAGCCGCTGCCGCCGCAGGCGACCATGCTGAACGCCATGGCAGCAGCCAGCACAAAGGCTAACACTTTCTTCATGGGTTTGTCTCCTCCTATTGATAGAGTAAGCAAAGTTTCTCTGTCTCTGCCCGGCAGGCAGAGCTTGTTTGCGGGGCAGAAACAAAAGACAGCTGGTTTGCCGGCCCGCAGGTTCCAGATACGGGCCGCAGCTGTTCTTCCCGTATTGTATCACTTTACTGAAAAAAAGCTCAATCTCTTTTTTATTTTGTAAGAAAATTGTTTTATTTTATTTACGTTTTTTCCATTTTATTCGCATATTTTTTCATTCTGCTTGGTGATTTTCGCTACCTCTTTGTATTTTTTACCAATCAGGATACTTTGTTCGGACAAATCCTATTTTTTTCTTGCGCATCGGCCCGCCGGCAAAAAAGCTCCAACTTTCGGCCCGTTTTGCGCTGCTTTTTGCCTTTTCGCGCAAAGCTCAAAAAAGACCAAGGCCCCGCTGCTGCGGGGCCTTGGTCTTTTTCTGTGTGTGACAGAGAAACTTTGCTCTCTGGAAGAGCCGCTGTTTCAGCCTTTTGGGGGCTGTGCTTGCTTTTGCGGGTTCTTACCAGATCACTCCACGTAGGCGTACTGCAGGTACCAGTAGCCGTAGGGGCTGTGCCATACGCCCTTCAGGTTGGAGCTCTGCAGCCAGAAGTCGTTGTAGTGAGCAACGGGGATCATGGCGTAGTCGCTCATCAGCAGCTCTTCGGCGGCGTGCAGGTTCTCAAAGCGCAGGGTCGCATCGGCGATCTGGGTGTCTTCCATCAGCTGGTCGTACTCGGGGTTGGAGTACTTGCCGTCGTTGTTGCCGTTGCCGGTCATGAACAGCTCCAGCATGCTGGAGGGATCGTTGTAGTCGTATACCCAGCCGTTACGGGCCATCTGGTAGTCGCCGGCGCGGCGCAGCGGGGTGAAGGAGGACCATTCCACCACTTCCACGTTCAGCTCGATGCCCAGAACTTCCTTGTAGCATTCCTGCAGGTACTCAGCCACGGCCTTGTGGTAGCCGGTATCGTTGGTGGAGTAGGTGATGGTGGGGAAGCCTTCGCCGCCGGGGTAACCGGCCTCGGCCAGAGCCTCCTGGGCCAGGCGCTTGGATTCCTCATAATCGGAGGGGATCCACTCGGTGCTGCACTTATCCATGTAAGCGGAGCCGTCCGGCTCGGTGATGCCGGGGCCAGTCAGGGTGTAAGCGGGGGAATAGGTGCCCTGCATGATGGTGTTGGCCACACGTTCACGGTCGATGGCCAGGCTCAGGGCCTTGCGCACATTCACGTCGTTGAACGGTTCGATGGAGTCGTTCATGCTCAGGTAGTAGGTGCCCATGATGGGATCTACGTAGAAGTCGCCGCCGTCTTCGGCTTTGGTCAGGCTCTCGATCTCCTCGGTGGGAACGTCCTTGATCAGCTGGGCCTGGCCGGTCTGATACGCGGTGTAAGCGGCGGTGGAGTCTTCCATCAGCAGGAAGGTGATGGTGTCAGAGACGATCTTGCTGGTGTCCCAGCCGCCCTGGTAGTTGGGGTTCTTGCTGAAGACGATCTGCTGGCCCACGATCCACTCAGTCATGTAGTAGGGGCCGTTGGAGACGTAGGTCTCGGGGGCGGTGGCCCAGGCATCGCCGTTGGCTTCCACGGTCTCCTGCTGCACGGGGCTCAGGGTGGCGAAGGCCGCCAGCTTGTCAAAGTAGGAGCAGGGGTAGCTCAGATGGACCACGAAGGTCAGGGGATCGGGGGCCTCCACCTGCAGCGCGTCGATGTTGCCGGTCTCCATGGCTTCATCGTAACCGGCGATCATGCCCACCGCAGTGGCGGAATAGGGAGCGGCCACGTTGGGGTCAGCCACGCGCTTGTAAGTATAAACGAAGTCGTTGGCGTCCAGATCGGAGCCGTCGGACCACTTCAGGCCTTCCCGCAGATGGAAGGTCCAGGTCAGGCCGTCCGGGCTGACCTCGTAACTTTCAGCCTGGCCGGGAACGATCTCGTTTTCCTCATTCATGATCAGCAGGCCCTCAAAGGCGGTGATCAGGATGTTGGACCCGTCGATGGTGGTGTTCAGCGCGGGATCCAGGCTTTCCGGGTTGGGGCCGACCTGCACCGTCACGTTGCTGCCGCCAGTGGTGGTGCCGCTGGCCGCGGTGGAGTCACCGCCTGTGGTACCGCTGCCCGCGGCGCCAGAGGATGCCGTACCGCCGCCGCAAGCCGCCATGCTGAATGCCATGACTGCCGCCAGCACCAGAGCTAACATTTTTTTCATGGTTGCATCTCCTCCAAACAAAAAGTTTAAACCCTTCCTAGCATCCGCGGCTTTTGGATCGGTCGCTGTGCACACTAGGTGTTTACGATAAACGAACATTTGTGCGTGTTTCGATTGGCTTGCTAACATTGTAGCACTTTAATTCTAAAAAGTGCAAGGAAAATTTTGCCTTTGTAAGAATTTTGTTTCTTTCACAGAATTTTCTGGTCAAAAACACGCAATTTTCATTTACTTTTTGCTCTTTTGACCAACAAAATATTGCGTGTTTGATTTATTTTGCTTTTTGTATCCTTTGCCGCACTTCTTGAGGCAGGCCAGCGGGGCAGCAAAAAAGCACCCGCGGCAAACGCCGCGGGTGCTTTTTTGAAACATTGATTTACTTGACCCGATCCAGGTGGTGGCAGGCGGCCCAATGGCCGGAGCTGACCTCCTTGAATTCAGGCACTTCGCAGGCGCACTGCTCATCCGCATAAGGGCAGCGGGTGCGGAAGCGGCAGCCGCTGGGGGGATTCAGCGGGCTGGGCACGTCGCCCTCCAGCACGATGCGCTTGGAGGCGCGGGCAGTCTTGGGATCCGCGATGGGAATGGCGGAGATCAGGCTGCGGGTGTAGGGGTGGACGCTGTGGAAGGTCAGCTCGTAGCTGTCCGCCAGCTCCACCAGCTTGCCCAGGTACATCACGCCAATGCGGTTGGAGATGTGCTTCACGATGCTCAGGTCATGGGCGATGAACAGGTAGGTCAGGCCCATCTCCTGCTGCAGGTCCTCAAACATGTTGACCACCTGCGCCTGGATGGAAACGTCCAGAGCGGACACCGGCTCGTCACACACGATGAACTCGGGGTTCACCGCCAGGGCACGGGCAATGCCCACGCGCTGGCGCTGGCCGCCGGAGAACTCGTGGGGGTAGCGGTTGGCGTGCTCGGAGTTCAGGCCAACGCGCTGCAGCATGCTGATGATCATGTCGTGGCGCTCTTTGTCGTTGGAGGCCAGCTTGTGGATGTCGATGGCCTCGCCCACGATGTCGCCAATGGTCATGCGGGGGTCCAGGGACGCATAGGGATCCTGGAACACGATCTGCATCTTGCGGCGGTAGGGCAGCATATCCACGGCCACCTTGCCCTTGGAATCGGGCAGCTTGCCGGAATCGTAGATCACGTTGCCGTCGTAGATGATGCGGCCGTCGGTGGGCTCGTACAGGCGCAGCAGGGTGCGGCCGGTGGTGGTCTTGCCACAGCCGGACTCGCCCACCAGGCCCAGGGTCTCGCCCTTGTTGATGAAGAAGCTCACGTCATCCACGGCCTGCACATAGCGGCGCTTTTTGCCCACGCCGCCGGCATTGAAGTACTGCTGCAGATGCTGCACTTCAACCAGTTTTTTCTGCTCGCTCATTCGGCTTTTCCTCCTTTGGCTTCAAACTCGGCCTTTTGCAGCAGCCAGCACTGGGTGTAGTGGGTGTCGCTCAGGTCGGTGCGGGGGGGCATCTGGCGCAGGCAGATCTTCATGCAGCTCTTGCAGCGGGGCGCGAAGGGGCAGCCTGCAGGAGGATTCAGCAGGTCCACCGGGCTGCCCTCAATGGGCACCAGGCGCTCCTTTTCCTTCTGGTTCAGCTTGGGGATCGAGTTGATCAGGCCCTTGGTGTACTCGTGCTGGGGATCGTAGAAGATCTCGTCGGTGGTGCCGTATTCCACGATCTTGCCGGCATACATGACCGCGATCTTCTCGCACATGCTGGCCACGACGCCCAGGTCGTGGGTGATCATGATGATGCTCATGCCCAGCTTTTTGCGCAGCTCCATCATCAGCTCCAGGATCTGGGCCTGGATGGTCACGTCCAGAGCGGTGGTGGGCTCGTCGGCGATGAGCAGCTTGGGCTCGCAGGCCAGGGCGATGGCGATCATCACGCGCTGGCGCATACCGCCGCTCAGCTCGTGGGGGTACTGCTTCAAACGGCGGTCGGGCTCGTTGATGCCCACCAGCTCCAGCAGCTCACGGGCGCGCTCGTGGGCTTCCTTCTTGGTTTTGTTGGTGTGCAGGCGCACCATTTCCTCGATCTGGTTGCCGATGGTGTACACCGGGTTCAGGCTGGTCATGGGGTCCTGGAAGATGATGGAGATCTCCTCGCCCCGCATCTTGCGGAACTCCTTCTCGGTCATCTTTTCCACTTCGTGGCCGTTAAAGCGCAGCTCGCCGCCGATCAGCTTGCCGGGGTAAGCGGTGAGGCCCATCAGGGAGTAGGCGGTGACCGACTTGCCAGAGCCGGATTCGCCCACGATGCCCAGCACTTCGCCCTGCTTCATGGAGAAGGACACGTTGTTCAGTGCCTTCACCTCGCCGGCAGGGGTAAAGAAGGAGAGGCGTTCGTTTTTGATGTCAAGCAACAGTTCACTCATGGTTCGCTTCTCCTTTCGTTAGTTTTTCAGCTTGGGGTCAAAGGCGTCGCGCAGGCCGTCGCCCAGCAGGTTGAAGCTGAGGATGATGACGCTGATGACGAGTGCGGGCAGGAACAAAAGATAGGGATAGGTGTTCATGCCTTTCAGCGCGTCGGTAGCCAGGCTGCCCAGGCTGGGCATGGGAACGGCAACGCCGATGCCCAAAAAGCTCATGAAGCTTTCGGTGAAGATAGAAGAGGGGATCTGCAGGGTAGTGGTAACGATCAGGGTACCGATGCAGTTGGTGAGCAGGTGTTTTTTGATGATCCGGCCGTTGGAAGCGCCCAGAGCGCGGGCGGCGGTAACATACTCCGCCTCCTTCAGGGTCAGGATCTGGCTGCGCACGATACGGGCCATGCTGACCCAGTACAGCAGCGCGAACACAATGAAGATGCTCACCAGGTTGGGGCCCAGCTTCTGCAGCCAGCCAAAGCCGGGCATGGCCGCCAGGGATTCCAGCGGGGCCTTTAGGGCAAAGCCCAGCAATATGATCAGCAGAATATCCGGGATGGTATAAATGATGTCGGTGATGCGCATCATGACCATATCCACCCATCCGCCGAAGAAAGCGGCGATGGAGCCGTAGATGGAGCCGATGATCAGCACCATGAAGCTGGCCACGATGCCCACCAGCAGGCTGATGCGGGCGCCCATCATCAGACGGATGGCGTAGTCACGGCCCAGCTTGTCGGTGCCTGCAATGTGGGGGAAGACGCTCTCGCCGTTTGCGATGCGCTCCAGCTCCATCTCGGAGTACTGCATGGGGGCCAGGTTCTCGCTGCCCTCGATCTGCTGCTCGTAGGTGTAGGGGTAGAAGGCGGGCACGATGAAGGCGAACACCATGATGATCAGGATGACCACCAGGCTCACCATGGCGATCTTGTTTTTGCGGAACCGGCGCATGCCGTCCTTCCAGAAGCTCACGCTTTCACGCATGACCACCAGGCTTTCCTGCTCGTCTTTGGAAGCGGGCAGGAAATCTTCCGGCTTTAAGTCCAGCTGAAAGCTCAAAGGATTCTTGTTCATTTCCATTTGTCCTGTATCCTCCTTACTTCAGCTTGATGCGCGGGTCGATGATCTTGTACAGGATGTCGACCACAACGTTGATGAAGATGACCAGCGCCGCCAGGAAGATGGTGGTGCCCATGATCATCATGTAGTCACGGTTGGTGATGGCGGAAACGAACTCACGGCCCAGGCCGGGGATGGTGAAGATCTTTTCCACAACGAAGGAACCCACCAGCAGGCTGGCGGTCATGGGGCCAACATAGGTGATGACCGGCAGGATGGCGTTGCGCAAAGCGTGCTTGAACAGCGTTTTAAAGCTGGACACGCCCTTGGCCCGGGCGGTGCGCATGTAATCCTGGCCCATAACGTCCAGCAGGCTGGAGCGCATCAGGCGGGCGATGTAAGCGGTGGGGTAGAAGGCCAGGGCAGCCACCGGCATGACGTAATGCAGGGGGGTGTCCAGGCCGATCGTGGGCAATAGCTTTAACTTTGACCCGAATGTATACAGCAGCACCACGCTGGTGACGAAGCTGGGCACAGCGATGCCGCAGGTGGCGAAGAAAATGATCACATTGTCCGCCCATTTGCCGCGGTTGTAAGCAGCCAGGCAGCCCACGGGGATGCCCACCACCAGGGCCACCACCACAGCGGCGCCGCCCAGACGGGCGGAAACGGGGAATTTGGTGGCGATGATGTCGCTCACGTCACGGCCGCGCTGCTTCAGGCTGGGGCCGAAGTCGCCGTGCAGGGCGTTGACCAGATAGTTTTTATACTGGACCCCAACAGGCTGGTCCAGGCCGTACTTTGCTTCCAGCGCGGCCATGGCCTGGGGGCTGATCGCCTTTTCCGACATAAACGGGCCGCCGGGAACAGCCTGCATGAGGAAAAAGGTGAGGGTCGCTACGATAAACAGGCTCAGCAGACCCATGGCGATGCGCTTGATGGCGTATTTTACCATCTCTTTCACTCCTTATCATCCATTGCTTTCCCGCAAAAGAGGGAAACTGCTTGAATCATTACACACCCATCCATTTGACCGTCAGAGAAACACATTTCCGCCTGTTATACCGGCCAGACTGTAGCCGGTAGCGGAACGGCCGCCTTGCTGCCGAGCCTTCCTTTTTGGTTGTGCGTGTACAGATACAAAATATATATTACTTTATCCCACTAAATTTGTCAACTTGCTTTTTGAAAGTTTTCCCTTCCTTTTGATGGAAAAACCGCCTTTTTGCCGGGTTCCGCCGGGTTTTGGGTCCATGTCGAACAGTTTTTGTCTTTATTATAGTATCATAACGCTGTGATTTGTTTTCGGCGAGAATACATTTTTTTGTCAACTGCACAAAAGCAAAGATGTTTTCTGCCTGGCAACACTTCCCGTGCTGGCCCGATGGATATTTTATGAAACTTTTGTGAAAATCCTGATTTTTTATGCAAAAATGCTGTTTCGGGCGGTTTGCCGGGCAGCGGGGAGGGGCGTAAGAGAAAGCCCGTCTCCCCCGGGTGCCGGGAAAGATGTGCCGGCAAAAGCTGCTTTTGGCTGTAAAACAGTCCGGACGAAGGATGCAGCAGAAAAATTGCGCAGGAGCGCTGGCGGGGCACGCCCTGCAATAGAACGCAGGACGTGAAGCAGCCGGGACGGAGCCGGGGAGACATTTTGAGGTGGACGCCTATAAATACTATATAATACAAAGGGAAAAAGGCCGATATGCGGGGGATAAAACCAGCGAAAAGAAGGGGCGAAAAAATTTTTTTGAAAAAAAGCAAAAAAAGCGTTGACAAAACGGCGGGTGTCTGGTAATATATTTCTTGCACCGCTTCGGTGATGCAAACAAATGCGCTGGTAGCTCAGTTGGATAGAGTGTCTGACTACGAATCAGAAGGTCAGGGGTTCGAATCCCTTCCAGCGCACCAGAAAGACCTGCAAGTCAAATGGCTTGCAGGTCTTTTGTTGTTTTGGCAAAGCAATACCGAGGGATTCGAACCCGAAAGGGTGACCGCCGTTAAGAAAACCTGCCAGTGGCAGGTTTTTAGGTGGTCTGCGCGCAGAAGCCTATGCTTCAAGCGCCGCAGGGTTTGCAGCGCAAACCCTGCCAAATCCCTTCCAACGCACCAGAAAGACCTGCAAGCTGAGAAGTTTGCAGGTCTTTTGTTGTTTCAGGCAAAGCAATACCGGGCGGGATCGGCGCTTCATATTGCAATCATTGGCCTGCTTTGTTACAATATATAGTATTGATGCAATGCGGCGGCGCCCCTGGCCTCTGCCGCAAAGAAGGAGTGTTTGAGTAATATGACCCCTGAACTGATGGTGCAGATCCTGGTCGTGGTGGCAATGCTGGCGGTATTTGGCGTTTCCATCTATTTTTTGGGACCCGCCCAAACGAAAAAAGTGAAAACCGCAACATCCCTGCCCGATGACGAGCACGAGAACTCCGAGGCCGTGCTTCGGCAGCTGCGCCGCTACGCCGCCACCAACGATTTTAAGGTGGTCGCCCCGGTGACCGCCCAGGGAAGCAAGACCACCGCCGATCTGGATGCGCTGCTGGTGGGCTGGTTTGGCATCCTGGGCGTGAAGTGCCTGGGCTACGGCGGCACCATTTACGGCCAGCAGGGCGACGAGGAGTGGGTACAGGAAGTGAATGGCCTGCGCCGTGTGTTCCAGAACCCCCTGCGCTGCGCCGAGCAGAGCGCCCGTGCCGTGCGGGACGTGCTGTTCCAGGCCAAGATCAAAAACGTACCGGTGGAGACCATCGTGGTGTTTACCGGCAAAAAGACCGAGCTGGCCCTGCCCCGGTCCTGCGGGCACTACACCCTGGATCAGTTTACCACCTACCTGAAATCCACCCGCTTTGAAGAGGACAAAAAAGTGGACGTTGACCAGGTGGCCGCCGCGTTCCAGCACTGAGCCTCTTTTTTCTTCGTCCTTTTCCAGCCGCCCGGGCCCGCTTTGTCGGATCCGGACGGTTTTTTGCCTGTTTTGACCGGTTTTTCCGAATTTGTGAAAATCCTACCGGCTCAATTTACAAATTGTTCACAGCACTTTAAAACTTCTTACGCAAGTTATGGGTATACTAAAATCACAGAACAGAGGAGCCGCAACCGAAGTTCTGTACATGATTCCTCCTCACACCAAAGCGATACCCCTTACACCCCTCCGTGGTCCGCAAGCACGGAGGGGCTTTTTTTGTTTACCCGACCGGTAACGGGGTGAGATCCGCTTGCCCTTCCGCACCCGGCTTTCCTCAGCAAATACCGCCAGCACCCTTTTTGCCTACCCGACCGGTAACGGGGTGAGATCCGCTTGCCCTTCCGCACCCGGCTTTCCTCAGCAAATACCGCCAGCACCCTTTTTGCCTACCCGACCGGTAACCGGGTGGGATACGCTTACTGATCCGCACCCGGTTTTCCTCAGCAAAATACGCTGGCTGTCCTTTTTGCTTGCCCCGCCAGGAATTTGAGGATCCACGCCGCCGGGTGCCCTTTTTTCTTCCAAAAGAAAGAACGAGCCGGGAAAAGGCCTTCTTCACCTTTTCCCGGCTCGTTTTTTGTTTTGTCTCTATTCCAGCACACCATAAATTCCCTGCACGCTCACCTCGCCGGTGAACACCGCCTGTTCTCCTTGGGCGGTGACCACCACCAGGCGGCCCGCTTCGTCCACGTCCGCCGCCCGGCCCCGGATCTTGCCGCACCAGACCGTCCGGCCCAGGTTCATGCAGCGGGCTTTGTATTCCTGCCGCAGCGGCCCAAAGCCCTCCCGGCAAAAGCCAGGGAGCCTTGCGTCAAAGGCCCGGGTGATGGCCCATGCCAGCGCCGCCGGGGCCTTTTCCAGATCCAGCGGCCGGCCCAGCGCACAGGCCGCCGAGGTGGCATAGGGCAGCTGGTTCTTTTCAAAATAAGATTCTTCCTGCCCCAGGTTCACCCCGATGCCGCAGACGATGCCGCCGGGCGCCCCCTCGCAGAGGATGCCCGCCAGCTTTCTGCCTGCTATCAGCAGGTCGTTGGGCCATTTGATCTGGCATTCCAGCCCGAACACTTGCTGGATGGCATCCGCCGCCGCCAAGCTGGCCGCCAGCGGCAGGCTGGCCGGGTCTTTCATCCCGCAGCGCAGCACGATGCTGTAATACAGCCCCTGGCCCGGCGCGTTGGCCCAGG
>CASEVW010000139.1 GCA_949291395.1 uncultured Oscillospiraceae bacterium
CGTGGGGGCCGGGGTGGGCGCCTCTGTGGCGGGCGGGGCCACCGGGATGGACACATTCTGCCCCACCTGCACGGTGACCGAAAGGTCCTGATACCGCAGGTACTCCTGCAAGTGCTGGTACAGCTCCTCGTTGGCCGCCTGGCTCCAGGCTTCGTCCTCGCTTTCCAGGTCGATGGTCACGGTGCCGCCGGGGGCAAGATAGCCCATCTCCACCGCCCGGTCGATCAGATCGTCGGTGACCTGATCCAGGGTCTTGTCATCCCAGTCATAGCCCTGCACCAGCAGAACGCCGTCCTGGTTGACGCCCTCCACCTGCTGCACCATGCTCTGCCGGTCCACGTCCATGCGCACCTGGGGGTTGATGGTCAGATAGACCGAGGCGTAAGGCGTGATGGGGGTGCGCAGCAGCACCGCCGCCACCAGCATAAGGCAGGCGGCCGCCGCCAGCACCGGCAGGTAGATCAGCGCCTTTTTCCGCGGGGTGCGGGGCCGGCGCATCAGCACCACCCGCTCCACCGTCTGGCCCACCTGATAATTCCGGTTCGCCGCCTTCCAAAAGCGGCCCTCCTCGTCCAGCAGTACCGCATAGCTGGGCCTGCATTCCATTACCAGATACTTCACGCTTGTGCCTCACCTCCTGTCTGGTCCACGATCTGCCGGATGTGCCCCCGGATGATCTCATAGCCGTTGGTATAGATCAGCAGCAGGGCGGTCACATACCGGCGGTGCCGCTCCAGGGTCTTGGGGGAGACCCCTGCCCCCTGGGCCAGCGCCGCCAGCGGCAGTTTTTTGGTGCGCACCAGCTGATCCAGCAGATGGGGGTTCTGCCAGGCATAGCGCACCGCCTGCTTGCAGGCCTGCTGGGTGCGCTGCTGCTGGGGGCAGTTTTCCGCCACGTCTGTCAGCGAGATGCCGTATTCCGCCATATTGCGGCTCAGTTCCTGGATCTCCTGCATCGTGGCCTGCCGGCCGGCCCCCGCTTCGTAGGGGTCCTCCGGGTCGGCCAGGGTATCCTTCAGCGAGCGCTCGTCCTCCCGGTCCGGCTCATCCAGCGAAAGCTGCCCGGCGTGGCGGCGCTCCCGGCGCTGCTCGTCGATCAGGCGGCTGCGGATCACCAGCGCCGCATAGCGCAGAAACGGGCCCCGCAGCCTGCTGTAGCCCTGGATGGCCTCGTGAAAGGCGATCATGGCGATGCTGAAGGCATCGTCCTGCTGGGTGCAGAGCCGGCCCAAAAACTTGCTGGCCTGCGCCTTGATGAAGGGCTGGTACTCCCGGATCAGCTGGTCCGCTTGTTCCATATTCTGTTTTGCCTCGGCCACTCGCTGCAAAAGCTCATGTTCCTTTTGCATCCCCATAATTCCTTTCTGGGCAGTCCCTTTGTAATAGGATACGGGGGCGGCGCGCCGAAACCGGGGCCGTCCCCGCCTTTTTTCAAAGGTTTTGCAAAGTTTTCTCCATCATAACAGTTCCAGAAGGGTTTTGCCTCGCCGTATTGTTCTTTTTTACATGATTTTACTAAAATTTAACATTTCAATGAAGCATTTATTGGTTATTTTTCTAACATTCCGTCCTTTTTAAGGAAAAAGTGGCCCCGCCCTGGGTCAGACCCAAAGGCGGAGCCGCTGTGGCATCCTATTTTCGCCGGGCCGCTAGGGGCGGGGCAGCGCGTCTTTTTCCGGGTTATTCTCCAGCGCCTGGCCAAAGGCCACCGCCCGTTCCAGCCGCTGAAAGTCCGCCTCCAGCACCTGGTCGTCGTGGTAGTTGGTGTTCCCGGTCATGGTGAGAAAGCGCACCGGGTCGCTCATCTGGGGCAGCAGCCACACCGCCAGCCGCAAGGCCCGCTGGAACAGCTGGTCAAAGTCCTCCCGGAACACCCGGTGGGGCTTCCAGGGGTCGTGCCAGGGCTGGTGTTCCAGGTTCATGGGGTCCGGGCTGCCGCTGGGGGCGGCGGTGATAAATTTTGCGGACAAAAGCGGGAACTTCATCACCTTATTTTCAATGCGCTCCACCCTGGCCCGGCGCACCGCGTCCGGGTCGTGCAAAAGGCGGGACTCCACCGAGGCCAGCACCAGCGCCCGGCGCACAAAGGCGGGGGTAAAAGGCGAGCGCACCCGGAACAGGTCCCCCAAGGTGCCCTGCAAGACCCGGGCCAGGTATTTGCTCACCAGCCGGGCCTGGTTTTCCGGCAGGCGGAAGATCTGCTCCTGGCGCAGCTGGGGATAGGTATAGCCGCCCTTTTTCATGTACCAGGCGTCGATGTCCCCCTCCAGGGCGGCGTGGCGGCCGTAGTAGCGGGCGGTTTTGTTGTTTGGGTCAAAGCCGGTGCGGGCGTACACAAAGGTGTGGCAGACGCTGTCGCACACATAGTGGCAGTAGGCCCCGGCCAGGTAGGCAAGGCAGACCTTGCGCTCCTCGCCCTGTTCCGGCAGGCAGGCGAATCCCTGCATAAAATAGGCTTTTATCCGGTGGTTGTGCAGGTAGGCCCCCAGGTTGCGGTGGTTAGAAAAAGCCAGCCGCAGAAAATTATAGCTGAACAGGTCCGGCCCCTGGCAGCCCAGGTAAAACGCCCGGGAAAACTGCCGCGCCGCCGCTGCCGCCTCGCACTCCGGCAGCCGGCGCAGGACCTTCGCCCCAAAGATGCAGTGTGTCACAAGCCCCGGCACGCGCGCTCGCTTCCTTTCGTTTTTGCTTCTATGCTTATCATATCACATTTTCGCCGGGATGATGCGAAAAGTCCGACCATACTGCTCAAAATTCCCGGCAGAAAAAGCAGGCGGCTTTTTGTCCCACATTTTACGTTAATTTGTTAAATGAATAACAAGAAAATGCTTGCGAAATCCACGCCGATTGATTATAATAAGGTCAGTATGACAAAGCGGCCTGCCGGCCCTGCCGGGACCGGCTTTGCCGTTCCCTTTGGGATACTGTTAAAATCGAGAGGAGAAGAAACAATGGGCTTAGGTAAAAAAACTGTTGAAGAACTGAATGTCAAGGGCAAGCGCGTTCTGGTGCGCTGCGATTTCAACGTCCCCATGAAGGACGGCGTGATCACCAACGATAACCGCATCGTTGCCGCCCTGCCCACCATCAAAAAGCTGATCGAGAACGGCGGCAAGGTCATCCTGTGCAGCCATCTGGGCAAGCCCAAGAACGGCCCCGAAGAGAAGTTCAGCCTGGCCCCCGTTGCCGTGCGCCTGGGCGAGCTGCTGGACAAGAACGTTGTGTTCGCCAACGACGCCACCGTTGTGGGCGAGAACGCCAAGGCCGCTGTTGCCGCTATGAACGAGGGCGACGTGGTGCTGCTGCAGAACACCCGCTTCCGCAAGGAAGAGACCAAGAACCTGCCTGAGTTCAGCAAAGAGCTGGCCAGCCTGGCCGAGTGCTATGTGAACGACGCCTTCGGCTCCGCTCACCGCGCTCACTGCTCCACCGCCGGCGTGACCGACTACATCAAGGACACCGCCGTGGGCTACCTGATGGAGAAGGAGATCCGTTACCTGGGCAACGCCGTGAACGATCCCGTCCGTCCCTTCACCGCCATCCTGGGCGGCGCCAAAGTGGCCGACAAGCTGAACGTGATCAGCAACCTGCTGGAAAAGGTGGACACCCTGATCATCGGCGGCGGCATGGCCTACACCTTCCTGGCTGCCAAGGGCTACGAAGTGGGCACCAGCCTGGTGGACAACGAGAAGATCGACTACTGCAAGGATATGATGAAGAAGGCCGAGGAGAAGGGCGTGAAGCTGCTGCTGCCGGTGGACACCACCATCGCCGCCGCTTTCCCCGATCCCATCGACGCCCCCATCGAGGTGAAGGTGGTCGCTTCCGACGCCATCCCCGCCGACATGATGGGCCTGGACATCGGCACCGAGACCCAGAAGCTGTTTGCTGACGCCGTGAAGGCCAGCAAGACCGTTGTGTGGAACGGCCCCATGGGCGTGTTTGAGAACCCCATCCTGGCTGCCGGCACCCTGGCCGTTGCCAAGGCCATGGCCGAGGCAGATGCCACCACCGTGATCGGCGGCGGCGACAGCGCGGCTGCCGTGATGCAGCTGGGCTTCGGCGATAAGATGACCCACATCTCCACCGGCGGCGGCGCCTCCCTGGAATACCTGGAAGGCAAGGAGCTGCCCGGCATCGCCTGCATCCAGAACGCCTGATTTTGCAACCAAAGCCTCAGTCGTCCGGCCCGTTTCGGGCGGCTGGGGCCTTTTCTGGTGCCACAATACATAAAAAGTGAGGGTAATTATCATGGATAAAGCAAACCGCAAGGCCATCATCGCCGGTAACTGGAAGATGAACAAGACCGCCACCGAGGCCGCCCAGCTGATCGACGCTTTGATCCCTGCTGTAAAAGACGCCGACTGCGAAGTTGTTATCTGCACCCCCTTCACCTCTCTGGTGACCGCCGTGGAAAAGACCAAAGGCACCAACATCCACGTGGGCGCCGAGAATGTCCACTTTGAAAAGAGCGGCGCTTTCACCGGCGAGATCAGCGCCGACATGCTGGTAGATCTGGGCGTTGAGTACGTGATCACCGGCCATTCCGAGCGCCGCCAGTACTTTGCCGAGACCGACGAGACCGTGAACAAGCGCACCCTGGCCGCCCTGAACGCCGGCCTGAAGGTGCTGGTCTGCGTGGGTGAGAACCTGACCCAGCGGGAGCAGGGCGTCACCGAGGAACTGGTGCGCCTGCAGACCAAGATCGCCCTGCGCGATGTGACCGCTGAGCAGATGGCCAACGTGACCATCGCTTACGAGCCGGTTTGGGCCATCGGCACCGGCAAGACCGCCACCAGCGACCAGGCCCAGGAGGTCTGCGCCGCCATCCGCAAGGTGCTGGGCGAAGTGTACGGCGAAGCCGTAGCCAAGGCCACCACCATCCAGTACGGCGGCAGCATGAACGCCGGCAACGCCGACGAGCTGCTGGCAAAGCCCGACGTGGACGGCGGCCTGATCGGCGGCGCTTCCCTGAAGGCGGACGCTTTTGCCGCCATCGTGGCAGCCGCCAGCAAGTAATTTTTTCAAAAATTACCGCTAACCTTTGTCATAACGCGCCGTCTTTCGGGCGGCGCGTTTTTTACAGTTTTGATAAGGAGTAATCCATTATGTCTAAAAAACCCCTGATGCTCTGCATCCTGGACGGCTTCGGCTGGGTGCCCGAAAAGACCGAGGGCAACGCCATCGTGGCCGCCAATACCCCCAACCTGGATAAGCTGTTCGCTTCTTATCCCTACACCACCATCGGCGCTTCCGGCATGGACGTTGGCCTGCCCGACGGCCAGATGGGCAACAGCGAGGTGGGCCACACCAACATCGGCGCCGGCCGCATCGTTTACCAGGAGCTGACCCGCATCACCAAGGCCATCCAGGACGGTTCCATCCGCTCCAACGAGGCCATCGTGAACGCCATGAAAGCCGCCATCGACAGCGGCAAGGCCATCCATCTGATGGGCCTTTTGTCCGCCGGCGGCGTGCACAGCCACATCCAGCACCTGTTCGGCCTGCTGGACATGGCCAAGGACCTGGGCGCCACCCAGCTGTACGTCCATGCCATCATGGACGGCCGTGACGTGCCCCCCGATTCCGGCAAGGGCTACATCGACGAGCTGCAGGCCAAGCTGGACCAGCTGGGCGTGGGCAAGATCGCTTCCATCGCCGGCCGCTACTACGCCATGGACCGTGACAACCGCTGGGACCGGGTGGAAAAGGCCTACGCCGCCTTTGTATACGGCGAGGGCGTGAAGGGCGCTCCCGCCCAGGTGATGGCCGACAGCTACGCCGCCGGCGTGACCGACGAGTTCGTGGTGCCCGCCGTGACCTGCGAGGGCGGCCGGGTGTCCGAGGGCGACACCGTCATCTTCTACAACTTCCGCCCCGACCGTGCCCGTGAGATCACCCGCACCTTCGTGGACGATGCCTTCACCGGCTTTGAGCGCAGAAACGGCCGCTTTGCGGTGAACTATGTCTGCTTCACCCAGTACGACGCCACCATGCCCAACGTGGAGGTGGCCTTCAAGCCCCAGAGCCTGACCAACGTGATGGGCGAGTACCTGGCCAAGTGCGGCAAGACTCAGCTGCGCATCGCCGAGACCGAGAAGTACGCCCATGTGACCTTCTTCTTCAACGGCGGCGTGGAAGCTCCCTTCGAGGGGGAGGACCGCGCCCTGATCGCCAGCCCCAAGGTGGCTACTTACGACCTGCAGCCCGAGATGAGCGCCTTTGAGGTGGCCGACGAGTGCGTCAAGCGCATCGAGAGCGGCAAGTACGACGTGATCATCCTGAACTTTGC
>CASEVW010000140.1 GCA_949291395.1 uncultured Oscillospiraceae bacterium
CGTTTTGCTGGCGCTCATCACCACAAAGCCGGGCTGGGTGCCCTCCGGGCGGCTGTAGGCCGCGGCCCAGTCTGCGCCGGAGACCGCCAGCGCCTCGTGGCAGATGCCCGCCAGCGGCTGCACCGGGCAGTCCGGGTATTTTTTCAAAAGGCTGGCGGGCGGCTGGATCCGGCCCGCCTTTTTCTCGTGCCGGTAGCTGTGCTGGCCAAAGTCGTACACCACCCGGGCCAGCTCGTCCTGGCGGATGCGGGCCTCGATCATCCGGCCGGTGGCTTCGTTGGCCGCCACGAACAGCCGGCCTTTGTCCGCCAGGGCTTTCAGCGTGGTCTCCACCAGGCTAGCATCGCCGGGGCCGAACACTGCCGGGCCGAACTGGTCCCGGAAATAGTCTTCCCACTGGTCACAGATCCGCCGGGCTTCAGCTTCGCTGCCCGCCTTGGCGTTCACGCAGACCACCAGTTCGTCCTCCCGGCTGAGCAGCCGCAGGCCGGGGCAGCCGGCGGCGGCCGCCTGTTTCAGAGCCGCTTCCACCTGCTTTTGGGGCAGTCCGAACAGCCGCAGCGTCATGGTGCTGGTCACTTCGCCCATGGGGCTCACCTCATTTCCCATCATCGTTCTTCCGCTTCAAAATCGGCGGTCTGGTCCGCCGCAAAATGCTTGGTCCCGGGCAGGGACAGGCCCAGCGCCAGGCGGCGGGCCATATCCAGCGCCCGGTTGGCGGCGCTGGTGCGGATGCTCTGCCGGTCCCGGGCGCCCAGCAGCAGCTTTGCCACATACACGTCATTCCCCCGGCAGGCCGCCACATACACAAGGCCCACCGGCTTTTTGTCGGTGCCGCCGCCGGGGCCGGCGATGCCGGTGAGGGAGACGGCGATGTCCGCCCCGCTCACCCGGGCCGCGCCCACGGCCATCTGGCTGGCCACCTGGCTGCTCACCGCGCCCACCGTTTCCAGCAGGCGGTCTTCCACGCCCAGCAGCTTATGCTTTGCCTGGTTGGCGTAGGTGCAGAAGCCAAAGCCGAACACCTCGCTTGCGCCGGGCACCTGGGTGATGCGCTGGCTCACCAGGCCGCCGGTGCAGCTTTCGGCGGTGGCCACGGTGAGGCCCTTTTGCTGCAACGCCTTCACCAGGGCGTGTTCCAGCCCCTTGTCCCCTTCGCCGTAGATGTGATCGCCCAAAATGGCGTAGAATTTTTCCGCATAGGCACGGCAGGCGGCCTCGCCTTCCGTTTGCGTTTTGGCTAAGGCGGTGATGCGGATGTGCACCTCGCCGGTCTTGGCGTAAAGGGCGGCGGTGGGGTTCTGGTTTTCCAACAGATGCCCCACCTTTTCCTCCACATGGCTCTCCCCCAGTCCGGTGACCCGGAGCACCAGGCTGTAGAGCATCTGCTTTTGCCCGGCAGCCAGCCAGGGGCCCACCTGCTCGTTCCACAAGGGATGCAGCTCGCTGGGCGGGCCGGGCAGCAGCACCGCCCGTTTGCCGTCCTTTTCAAACCACACCGCCGGTGCGGTGCCGTTGTGGTTTTCAAACCAGCCGCCCTGTTGGGGCACCATGGCCTGTTTTTCGTTGTGGGGCGGCATATGCCGGCCGGTGGAGGCAAAATAGCCCCGGATATTCTGTAAAATAGAAGGCTCCAGCGCCAGGGTGTCCCCAAAGCAGCGGGCCACCGTTTCCTTGGTCAGATCGTCCGCCGTGGGGCCAAGCCCGCCGGAAAACACCAGCAGGTCGCTGCGCTCCAGCGCTTCGTGCACCAGCTGGGCCAAGCGGCCCTCGTTGTCGCCCACCACCCACTGGCGGTGGACCGTGATGCCCAGCGCCGCCAGCTGGCGGGATAAAAACCGGGCGTTGGTGTTCAAAATGTCGCCAAGCAGCAGCTCGGTGCCCACACAGATGATCTCCGCTTTCAAAGCCGTATCCTTCTTTCTGCTTTCTTCCGGCAAAGGCCGGGGTTTTGTTTTGGTAAAACAGGAGGGGAGGCTCCGCCGGGTCTCGTGCCTCCCCTTCCGGGTCAAAATTCGTCCAGTTCGTCCGCTTCGTCCTGCCGCATGTCGATGCGGATGCGCTCCACCTCGTTTGCCGCCTGCTCTTCCAGAGCGGCCAGGTCCGGCATGGCGGCCTCCGCCTCCAGGATCTCCTCCAGGGTGGGCTTGGTCTTGGGATGGGGCGGGGTGAAGATGGTGCAGCAGTCCTCAAAGGGCAGGATGCTGGTCTCGAAGGTGCCGATCTTGCGGGCCACCACCGTGATCTCGCTCTTGTCCATGCCGATGAGCGGCCGCAGCACCGGCAGGTCCTGGGCGGCGTCGGTGCAGGCCAGGGCGTGCAGGGTCTGGCTGGCCACCTGGGCCAGGCTTTCGCCGGTGACCAGTGCCTTTGCGTCGATCTGCTTTGCGATGCGGTTGGCGATGCGCATCATGCTGCGGCGCATGAGCACCGTGAACAGCACGTCCGGCGCGTGGTCCCGGATGTATTCCTGGGGAGTGGTGTAGGGCACCACGTACAGGATGCAGTTGCCGGTGTAGGGCGCGATCTGCCGGGCCAGGGTGCACACCTTATCCTTTGCGGCCTGGCTGGTGTAGGGGGGGCTGGCAAAATGGATGTGGTGCAGCGCCAGGCCCCGGCGGGCCATGTACCAGGCCGCCACCGGGCTGTCGATGCCGCCGCTGAGCATGGTGATGGCCCGGCCGCTGGTGGACACCGGCAGACCGCCGGCTCCCGGCTCCTTGGGCCCGTGGATATAG
>CASEVW010000141.1 GCA_949291395.1 uncultured Oscillospiraceae bacterium
CTTTTTTCGCCTTTTTCTCTTTCTGTTTGAAGGGGTAGACCGGAAACCGCACCGCCAGCACCCGCACGGCGGCGGTGAACCGGCCTTTTTCATAACACAGCTCGGCGGTGATGGGCACCAGCAGCGCCGCCGCCAGCAGGATCAATACTGCCAGCAGCAGCCACAGCACCCCTTTTAGGATCAGCCACAAAACGGCCATGCTTTTTCTCCTTACTCTTCGTTGGGCGTTCCGGCCAGTTCCAGCTGGACGCCCTCGCCGCTATGCAGCGGGGGAAGCTGTTCCAGCGTGGCCAGGCCGAAGGTGCGCAGGAACACCTCGGTGGTGCGGAAGCTGATGGGGCGGCCCGGCAGGTCCAGCCGGCCGGCCTCCTCCACCAGACCCTTTTCCATCAGTTTTGCAATGGTGGACGAGGAATCCACCCCCCGCACCTGCTCCACAAAACTGCGGGACACCGGCTGGTTATAGGCGATGATGGCCAGCACCTCCAGCGCCGCCTGGGACAGGGGGGTGTTGCGCCGGTTGTCCAGCACCCGCTTCACCGGCTCCTGCACGGCGGTCTTGGTGGCCATCTGCCACTTGTCGCCCAAAGGCAGGATGCACAGACCCCGGTCGACTTTCTCGTATTCCTTTTGCAGCTGTTCGATCAAAAGCACCACCTGGTCCTTTTTGATCTCCAGCGCTTCGGCGATCTTTTCGGCGGCAATGGGCTCTCCATGTGCAAAGAGTATCGCCTCCACCGCCGCTTTGTATTCCTTTTCTTTTTGCGTCATGCCTTCACTCCCCTGTTTTTCTCCCGGCGCAGCGACAGGTTTTCCTCCTCGTCGATCTGGATGCGGCCCGCGCGGATCAGCTCCAGCACGGCCAAAAAGGTGGCCACCGTCTGGCTGCGGCTGTCCTGCCGGGCAAACAGCGCCCGCAGGCGGGCCACCTTGCCGGTGACCAGGCCCCGCAGCACATGCACCACCCGGCTTGCCACCGACACAAAGGGCGCGGTGACCAGCGGCTCAAAGCTTTGCTGGGTGGGCTGTTTGCGGCGCTTGCCCCGGCCCAGCAGCAGCTCCATGGCCTGGGCCAGCAGGCTGGCCTCGTGGGTGTGGTTGTAAGTGTTGTCCAGCTCCACCTCCAAAGGCGGGCGCACGAAGCTGCAATGCTTGGCGGCCTCGTCGCCCATCCGGCGGGCGATCTCCTTGCAGGCGCTGTATTCGATCAGCTGGCCGGTCAGCTCTTCTTTCATGCGCTCGGCTTCCTCGCTGCGGGGCAAAAGCAGATAGCTTTTCATCTGCACCAGCCGGGCGGCCATCTCGATGAATTCGCTGGCCACCTCCATGCGGTTTTGCTGCAAGCTGTTGATGAGGGCGGTGTACTGGTCGATCAGGTCCAGGATGGCGATGTCGTAGATGTTCATCTTGTTTTTGCTCACAAGATACAGCAGCACGTCCAGCGGGCCTTCAAATTCTTCCAGGTGAAAGGTCAATGCTTCCATACGCTCACACCCTCCTTACACGGCCACGCCGTAGGCCGCCGCCATCACCGCTTTGTCGATGAAGAAGGTGGCCTTGTCCAGCAGGTCCCACATGGCGTTGTTCAGCAGCGCCAGCGGCAGGTCGAACACGCCCAGCATCAGCAGCACGAACATGACCATAAAAATGTACCGCTCGTACTGCATCACCTTAAAATACAGACGGCGGGGCAGAAGCACCAGGGCGATGCGGCTGCCGTCAAAGGGCGGCACCGGCAGCAGGTTGAACACCGCTAGCGACACGTTCACCGAGGCCAGCACCATCAAAAAGTTCAACAGCAGGCCCCAGACCATGGTGTCCGGGGTGAAGTAATACACCAGCTTATACAAAATAACGGTGATAAAGGCCAGCAGCAGGTTGGAGACCGGCCCCGCCGCGGCGCTGATGGCCATGCCGGCCTTGGGGTTTTTGTAGCGGTAGGGGTACACCGGCACCGGCTTTGCCCAGCCCACGCCCACAAAGATCATGCACAGCGCGCCCAAAAGGTCAAAATGCGCCATGGGATTCAGTGACAGCCGCCCCATGTTTTTGGCGGTGGGATCGCCCAGCTTGTCGCTGACAAACGCGTGGGCGGCTTCGTGCACCGGGATCGCCAGCAGCATGGCGATGCCCCGCATCACCCAGACCATCATCTGGGCAGGACTGATCAGACCCATAATTTTCTCCCTAAACAAAAAATTCGTATTGCCAAATGGCAGTATACATTATATAATACAAACGAAAGCCGCGGGGGCAGTAAAGGGCCGCCCGGCCCGAGGCTGCTTTTCATTATATCCTTTTTTTCGCTTGTTCACAAGCAAATTCCCGCTTTTTTACGGTTTCGCAAAGATATTTTAAAAAAACACTTGATTTTTCGCCGTAAACTTGTTATTATATTCTAGCGACTTAATTAAGAGGAGGTGCAGCAAATGGCAAAGTGCAATTGTTGTGGCAAGGGCGTTTCCTTCGGCATCCAGGTTTCCCACTCTCATCGTCGGTCTAACCGCACCTGGAAGGCTAACGTGAAGCGTGTTAAGGCTATTGTAGACGGTTCTCCCAAGTACATCTACGCCTGCACCCGCTGCCTGCGCTCGGGCAAGGTTACCCGCGCTGTCTGATCTACAACGCAAAAACGGCCAGTCACTTCGGTGGCTGGCTTTTTTGTTGTTTGTTCTTGACCCTCCCTGTCCCCCATTCTATAATAAGGATAAAGTACGATCCGTATTCTTGATTGGGAGTGATTTTGCGTGCAGATCCAATATTACAAAGAACCCAGCCGCTTTTTGAAACGGGAGATGGAATACAAGGTGTTCGGCCACGGCGGCCTGCCCTGCCTTGCCTTTGCCTGTGAGGGCGGCCGTTTTTACGACTTGGAGGATCACGGCATGGTGGCCGCCCTGGCCCCGCTGATCGAAAGCGGGCAGCTGCAATTGTTCTGCGCCGACAGCATCGACGGCGAAAGCTGGCTGGGCGGCGGCGAGGGCCGGCAGCGCAGCGAGATGCAGGAGCGCTGGTTCAACTACCTCACCGGCGAACTGATCCCCCGTGTGTTGCAGCAAAACGGCGGCGGGCACGATAAAGTGCTGCTGCTGGGATGCAGCCTGGGCGCGGGCCATGCTTTGAACCTCTATCTGCGCCGCCCGGACCTTGCCTGCGGGGCGGTGTGCCTGTCCGGCAGTTACTCTGCCGGGGACTGGTTCGGCGATTACAGCGACGATTTGACCCTGCGCAACAGCCCGCTGGACTATCTGCCCCTGCTGAACGCCGACCGGCTGCCCCGCACCCCGGGTTCTCCCCTGGTGCTCTGCTGCGGCCGGGGCCCCTACGAGGCCCGGTTCCTGGCCAGCACCCGGGCCATGGAAAGCGCCCTCACCGCCCGGCGGATGCCCGCCTTTGTAGACTACTGGGGCGAGGACGTGACCCACGACTGGCCCTGGTGGGCAAAGCAGGCCGCCTACTTCCTGCCGCAGATCCTGAAAGCCCGCACATAAATGATCTTGCTATAAAAATGCCGCCCGTTAAAAAACGGGTGGCATTTTTTGCGGCTTTCCGCCGGAAAAACTATCTTCGGCAAAAATTTTTCCATTTTGTGTAACGGACACTGCCGATCGCCGTCTAATCAATCGAAACGGCCGGTTTCAAACCATTCCACCGGGAAAGGAGGTCTGCCCTTGCAGGACCTGGAAACACTGTACCAGATGTACAGTCAGGACATCTACCGCTATCTGTGCGGTTTGACCCATGACCCGCTTTGGGCTGAGGACCTTTTGAGCGAGACCTTTTTAAAGGCGGTGCGCAGTTTCGACAAATTCCAGCAGCGTTCCAGCGTAAAGACCTGGCTGTTCACCATTGCCCGGAACGCCTGGATCGACGGGCTGCGCCGCAGACGGCCCACCCTTTCTTATGACGACATGCTGGCCGGATACATCAGCGAGGATACGGCGGACCCCCGCCGCTTGGAGGAAGACTGGGACGCCCACGAGCTGGCCCAGCGTATCCGCCATCTGCTGGACAGCTGCCGCCCCTTAGCCAAAAAGGTGGTGCTGCTGCGGGCCGAAGGGTATTCCTTTGCCGAGATCGCCCAGGCCTGCGGCATCTCGGAGGGCTCTGCCCGCACCTTGAATTTTCGCACCCGCACCTGGCTGCGGGAGACCTTACGCAAGGAGGATCTGCCATGAACAAAGGCATTGTGTGTGATATTTCCTGCGATGTGTGCCGTGACCTGATCCCGCTGGTGGCCGACCAGGTGGCCAGCGCCGACAGTGAGGAACTGGTAAGGCATCATATCGCCCGCTGCGAGGCCTGCAAAGTCTATCTGGAATCCGGCGGGGTCCAGCTTTCCCCCGCCCCCATGCCGGACGCTGAGCGGCTTCTCGGCCGCATCCAGCGCCGTCTGATCTTACAGACCGGCCTGTTGAGCGTGGCCGCCGTGCTGTTCAGCGTCCTGCTGGCGGGCAGCCCCTATCTGATCTGGGCATTGCCCCTGGTGGGCGCCGCCGGTTTTGTTTGGATGAAGCAGAACGCGTGGCTGCTGCCCCTCGTCCTCTGCCCCGTGCTGTTTGTGACGGTGGCTGCATTCCGGCTCGAGCTATGGGCTGCCATCATCACCGCGGTATTCTACACGCTGGCGCTGCTGCTGGGCATCCTGGCGGCCATGCTGCTGCATTTTGCGTTCGGCGGGCTGCACCCTTTCCGCCGCCATCAAAAGGAGGAATCTTTCCATGACGAGCCATCTGAAACTCCCCACCCTTAAGCAAACGCCCCTCACCCGCGCCGTGGCGGGCGCTGCCGGGTTTTGCATCATCCTCGGCCTGGTCTTGCTGGTGGACTACCGGGTGGGCAACCCCCTGTCCGCAAAATGGGCCGTGCACCAGATCAACGCCCACTTTGCCCAAGAACACCCGGACGAGACCTATGTGGTAGGCCCCGCCCAGTATACCTACCAGGGCGACCGAAAGCGCTATGTCTGCCGGGTCTATTCCCCGGACAGCGTGGACACCGGCTTTTCCGCCTACCTCAGCGGGGGCAGGGTGTACACCTCCAAAGCCGCCGAGACGGACAGCGGCGTGAACACCTACAACCGCTTCCGCTGGGCCCTGGGGCGGGAGCTGGACGTTCCCCAGCTGTGCAAGGCGCTGAAAGGCTATGCCCCAGACATGGTGAACCTTACCTTTTATCCTAAGAACAACGGCGCTGTTTTCTCCCCCGACGACCCGCTGTTCGTTCCGGATGCGGAATTTGACCGGGACCGGCTCCCCCTGCCCACCGTGCTTTCCATGAGTTTTGCCCCCGGCTCCCAGGAGCAGCCCGTCTCTCTGACGCTGGAACAGGCGGCGAAGCATCTCATCGCCCTGAAAAACGCCGCCGGGCAGCAGGGGCTGGAATACGACTACTATTCCGTTTCGATCTACACCCCCTCCTGCCACTGGGAGCTGTTGGACGTGCCCGCCGCCCGCATCCCCGCCAGTGCCGATGAGGAGGACGGGGCCGCCCTGGCCGCTTTGACGGAGTATCTCGAGCAGAATGGCCAATCCAGCGACGGGCTGTACCGTTCCGCCCCCGCCGGCAGCGCCCTCCCTCTGTATGAACAGAAGATGGATCTGTTTTATGAATCCCAGTACGCCGCGTTCCAGCCCTGCCTGCACGGCTGAATCTTTTCCCCGCCCTATCTTGCCACCGGCAAAACAGGGCGGGGCTTTTTTCTCGCAAAATTGCGAAAAACCAGTGCGAAAGGGTCGTGCCCCGTGTTATAATAGCCCTGTAGCGGCTATCATACCAGTTTACTGGCACATTGCGCTGCCGGGCTGGCAGATACGCCCGATCTTTGATTTTTATGGAGGTGTCTTTTATGACGATCCGTGTTGGTATTTTGGGATACGGCAACCTGGGCCGGGGCGTGGAGTGCGCTGTGCGCCAAAACCCTGATATGGAACTGGCGGCCATTTTCACCCGCCGGGACCCGGCCAGCCTGCAGGTGCTCACCCCGAACGTTCCCGTGGTAAAAGCAGAGGAAGCCGCCCAATGGGCAGACCGCATCGACGTGATGATCCTGTGCGGCGGCAGCGCCACCGACCTGCCGGTGCAGGCGCCCCAGCTGGCCCAGTGGTTCAGCCTGGTGGACAGCTTTGACACCCACGCCAAGATCCCCGAGCACTTTGCCGCCGTGGACGCGGCCTGCGCCGCCGCTTCCACCACCGCCCTCATCAGCGGCGGCTGGGACCCGGGCCTGTTCTCGCTGAACCGGCTGTACGCCAGCGCCATCCTGCCCCAGGGCGAGACCTACACTTTCTGGGGCAAGGGCGTGAGCCAGGGCCATTCCGACGCCATCCGCCGCATCCAGGGCGTGGTGGACGCCCGGCAGTACACTGTGCCGGTGCCCCAGGCCCTGGAGCAGGTGCGCAGCGGCGAGCGGCCCCAGCTGACCACCCGCCAAAAGCACACCCGTGAGTGCTTCGTGGTGGCCGAGCCGGGCGCAGACCTTGCCCGCATCGAGCATGAGATCAAGACCATGCCCAACTACTTTGCCGACTACGACACCACCGTGACCTTTATCACGCTGGAAGAGCTGCGCCGGGATCATTCCGGCTTGCCCCACGGCGGCAGCGTGCTGCGCTCCGGCACCACCGGCTGGAACGGCGAGCACAATCACACCGTGGAATACAGCTTGCAGCTGGACTCCAACCCCGAGTTCACCTCCAGCGTGCTGGTAGCCTGCGCCCGGGCGGTATACCGGATGCACGGGGCTGGTCAGACCGGCTGCAAGACCATCTTCGACGTGCCCCCCGCCCTGCTCAGCCCCCTGAGCGGCGAGGAACTGCGCCGGCAGATGCTGTAACGCCCTGTTAGGAGATTTTTTCCATGAATGTGACCCATATCTACCACAGCGGCTTTCTGGTGGAGCTGGAACATACCCTGCTGCTGTTCGACTACTACCAGGGTCCGCTGCCCCCGCTGGACCCGGCAAAGCCCCTGTTCGTGTTTGTCTCCCACAAGCACTACGACCATTACTGCCCGGCCATCTGGCAGCTGGCGGAGCAGCACCCTGCGGTGTGGTATGTGCTGGATCAGGCCATCCCCGCCCGCCGGTCGGCCAATGTGCTGCTGGTGGAGCCCCGCCAGATCTATCACTGGCAGGGGCTGACCATCGAGACGCTGCGCTCCACCGACGAGGGCTGCGCTCTTCTCGTCACCGCCGAGGGAAAGACCCTGTACCATGCGGGCGATCTGAACTGGTGGCACTGGGAGGGCGAGCCGGAAGCAGACAACGCCTGGCACGACAAGGCCTTCCACGAGGAGCTGGAGCGCATCCGGGGCCGCCGGTTTGACGCCGCTTTCCTCCCGCTGGACCCCCGGCAGGAGGGCAATGCCTGGTGGGGCTTTGTTGAGTTTTTGCACGCCTGCCCCTGCCGGCATGTGTTCCCCATGCATTACGCCGATAACAAGGCGGCGATGCTGGCCTATTTGATCCTGCCCCAGCTGGCGGAATTTCTGCCCGCCATCCACACCGAAGACCAGTGGCAGGAAGCCTGACTGGTCGCCACCCCAACAAAAGGAGACCCTGCCCCATGAAATTTAAAATGATCCACGAAAACTACAACGTGCTGGACTTAGATCGTTCCCTGGCCTTTTACCACAAGGCCCTGGGCCTTAACGAGGTGCGCCGCATCAACGCCGAGGACGGTTCCTTCATCATCGTCTATCTGGCCAGCCCCGAAAGCGATTTTCAGCTGGAGCTGACCTGGATGCGGGATATGGACCGGCCCTATGACCTGGGTGACTGCGAGTTCCATCTGGCCTTTGAGACCGAAGACTTTGAAGCAGCTCACAAGTTGCACCAGGAGATGGGCTGCATCTGCTTTGAAAACCCGGCCATGGGCATTTACTTCATCCAGGACCCGGACGGCTACTGGCTGGAGATCCTGCCCGCAAACAAATAAACCCCTGTGCATCAAACAAAAGGAGCCGGCCTGGCAAAACCAGGTCGGCTCCTTTTGTTTATTCCGGCAGCGTTTGGTCGATCTTTTTCATCATATTCCGGTACAGCAGCACCGCCGCCAGGGCCGCCAGGCATTCCGCCACCGGGAAGGCCGCCCACACGCCGTTCAGCCCCCACACACGGGAGAGCACCGTCGCCAGGGGCGGGATGATCACCAGCTGACGCAGCAGCGACACCACCAGTGAGTGCACCCCTTTGCCCAGGGCCTCAAAACAGCCCGCCAGCACGGTGCCGAAGGTGGAAGCCAGAAAGCCCAGGCTGATGATGCGCAGCATGGGCACGGCAATGGCCAGCATGGCCTCGTCCGCATCGAACAGGCTCATGATCTGCGCCGGGAAGGCCCAGGCCAGCAGGGTGCCCGCCGCCATGATCAGGGCGGTGAGCACCAGGTCCCATCGGATGGTCTGGTGCATCCGGTGCTTTTTGCCCGCCCCATAGTTGTAGCTGACGATGGGCCGCATGCCCTGGATCAGGCCGTTGGCAGGCATATACACAAAGGTCTGTAACTTAAAGTACAGGCCGAACACCGCCACCCCAAGCTGGTGCAGCTGGGCCAGCAGGGCATTCAGCACGCCCACCAGCAGGCTGGGCATGGCGGTCATCAGGCAGGAGGGGATGCCCACCGCATAAATGGTCTTGGCGATGGACGGGTCGATGCCCATATCCGTCCGGCGGATGTGGATGCCGGTATTGGTGCGGATAAAGTAGATCACTGCCAGGGTGCAGGCGGTCATCTGGCCGATGATGGTGGCCACCGCCGCACCGGTCACCTCCATGCGGGGCGCGCCGAACATGCCAAAGATCAGGATCGGGTCCAGGATGATATTCACAATGGCTCCCACCCCCTGCAGGATCATGGGCACGAACATATTCCCCACCGACTGGAACAGCTTTTCAATGTAAATGTGGTACAGGCTGCCGAAGGCCAGGCAGATGACCACACGGGTATAGTCCACGCTCATCTTCAAAATGGCGGGATCGCTGGTGAACATGCGCAGGAAGGGCTCTGCCGCAAACAGGCCCACCAGCAAAAACAGCAGCGAATGGATGGCGGTGAACACCACGCCCATGGAGGCAGCCTTGTCCACCGCTTTGTAATTGCCCTGGCCCAGGTTGCGGGCGATGAATGCGTTGGAACCCACGCCAAAGCCCACCGCCACCGCCAGCACCATGTTTTGCAGCGGGAACGCCAGCGACACGGCGGTGAGGGCGTCGCTGCTGAGGCGGGCCACAAAGACGCTGTCCACCACATTATACAGGGACTGGATCATCATGGAAACAATGGGCGGCAGCGACATGCTCACCAGCAGCGGCAGCACCGGGCGCTGGCCCATACGACTTGCATTGCTCATAACATTTTTCTCCTTGACACACAAAAAGAGCCATATATTCGCCTGTTTGTAAGTCAGAAACAGGAAAATATATAGCCCTTCATACACAAAAATTCATCGGCATGCCCCCATGCCGTTTTGGGACGGCTATTATAATACCATCCCTGTCTAACTTTGTCAAGCACAAACAAAAAGCGGCATGGAAGGCCTTGTTTCGGCCTTCCATGCCGCTTTTTCAAATCTTACTTGCCGCCGGTTCAGCAGCCGCAGCCCCCGCCGCAGCAGTTGTTGCAGCCATCTTCCCCATCATAGTTGGGGTAGTACAGGTTGTTGGCCACGAACTCCAGTTTTTCTTTCAAAATGTTTTCCAGCCCGCCGATCACGTTGACCATGTTGGCCACCGATTCGTTGACCTCCATCATCTGGCTGAAGTCGATCTCCTCCATGGCCAGAGCCTTTTGCAGCTTTTCACCTTCGGCGTTGAGAATGTGGCTCATGGCGGTCTCTTCCAGGGCGATGCTCTCCAGCAGATCGGTGACGGCTTGGCGCATACTCACAGGGTTGGGATTGCAGGCAATACTCGGCATAGACATTGTGCGTTACCTCCGTAAATTTGGATTCCCACATTTGAATGTTGGTTAACCCACTATATGCTTTTGCCAAGATTTTGTGCAGATACCCGGCCAATTCTTCCCTGTTTTATCCGTTCATCCGGTGTTCCGGGGCAATGTACAAACTGTCCTTGCCGATGCGTTTTGCCTGATACATGGCCGCATCCGCTTTTTCGTACAGGGCGGCAAAGTCCACGCAGTCTTTGTCCATATAGGCAACGCCGATGCTCACCGACACATGGTATTTGGTGTAGTACTCATCCAGTTCCCGGTGCACGGCCTGCAAAAAGCGCTCGCCTTTTTTGGCCACTGTTTCCGGCGAAAGGTAGCCGGTCAAAAACACCACGAACTCGTCGCCGCCTAGCCGGGCCTTGATGTCGTTTTCCCGGAACTGCCGGCGCAGCAGCTGAGCGAACCGGCGCAGCAGCGCGTCACCCTCGGCATGGCCGGCGGTGTCGTTCACCGTTTTAAAGTTGTCCAGGTCCATCATCAGCATTACGCCCTGTCCCTCCGGGTCCTCCGCACGCCACTTCTGCACGTATTCCGTCAGCCTGCGCCGGTTGTCCAGTCCGGTAAGTTCATCCTGGTAATTACGCTTTTCGCTGTCTGAAAGGTCCTGCCGCAGCAGATCCTCCCGATCCCGCTGGGCGCTCACGTCCTCCACAAAGGCATACAAGGTATCCAGGGAGATGGTGCGGTGGATGTGCAGCAGCCGGCCGTCTTTGGTGACAACGCTTTCCACGTTGTCCATCATTTCGTTATCGTTCTGCTTGACCTTCTCCACCCGCTGCTGGAACACCTCCACGATCCTCGCTTTGCACTCTTCCTCGGTCATGGCCATGATATCCAGCAGATGATCCGAGAAAAAGAACTGGTTCAGCTTGGGGTAGTACTCATAGGCTGCCACCCCCTGGCCCATGTCATTGGCAATGGTGGAAAGCCGGGTCCCTGCCAGCTGGATGACCGCAAGCACCTTGTCCAGATTGTCCGCCAGTTCGTCCAGGTCCCGTGTGGAGCCTCGGCCAAAAGAAATGTCCCGCTCGCCAGACACAAAACGAAGCAGGCCCTCGTTGATGTTTTCCACGCCCCGCAGCACCAGCCGGTCGATGAGGAAGAAGAGGGCTACCACGATCAGGACCGACAGCCCTGCCAGGCAGGCGGCGATCACCCTCATATAGGTATTCACGTTTTCTTTCATGTGCTGCAGCGTGGTGGCACAGCCGATGAGCATGCCCTCGTGATCCTGCACGCACACCAGCTGCTTTTCCCCGTTCACCACCATGATCTGGGGATCCTGCAAAGCAGTGAGCAGCATTTCCTTGCGGTTTTCGATCTGCAGCGCCTGGTCATTGTTGGCAGAAACGCCCAGCAGCTGGTCAGTGGCTTCTTCAATGGCAAACACCGTGCGGTAATGCCGGGTGGGAATGGTTCCAAAATACCGCTCGATGCTGTAGGCATCCTCAAATTTGGTCAGCGTCTCCGGCGAAGCCTCGATCCATATCACACTGCCCCCCAGATAGTCCGAGCGGATGGCTAGGTTCACTGTTTCCTCACCGGCGGCAAGAGAAACGCCCTGCAGATCGATCACAGGATCTACCCGCTCAGGGTCTTCGAGCAGCGGAAGAATCTCCGCCGCCCGGGGATCATCCGAAATATCCAGGCCAATGCACGCCGGCGCGCTGCTTTGCAGGATCACGCCGTCCAGGCCGATCACATGGATGACGTCCAGGCCTCTGCTTTTGGCGGCCTCCTGCCACTCCTCGTTGGACACAGCGCCGTCGGGGCTGCTTTCCGCCAGGGCGTTCACCAGCTCCAGCCGGTTCAGGCGGTCGTTGAGAAACAACTGCCGCGCCTCGTCCTCCAGCTCTTCGTTGATCTTCATGTTCTCCACGATCTGGTCAATGATCGTGCGGGAGGACGCTTTCTCCATGCTCAGCTCGTGCCCCATGGAGATCAGCCAGCAGACGGCCAACAGTGCCACTCCTGCCACAAGCATCACCAGGGAAATATAAGTAAGTATTTTCAGGCGCATATTCAGCCGTTTTTTGCCGCCTTTGTTTGACAGCCTTCGATCCACCTTTGAAACACCTCTTTGTTTTTGCGGGCCTTGTCCATCGTCCGCCTGAAAAAAACAGCGGAGCCTATGCACGATTACATAGACCCCGCCGTATTTTTTATAGGGAACGGACAACGATCTGTTTTATCCCAAGTTTTTTTAAAACAAATCGAAAGACGATTGCTAACCCTATTATACCCATCGTCCCGCCGCCCGTCAAGAGGATTTTTGCCCGGTGCAAAGCCATTTTGCGCCGCCTTTGTCACGTTTTCAGGATGCTGGAGCCATCAATATACAAGCTATCCTTGCCGCTACGCTTGGCAATATACATGGCGGCATCCGCCCGCTCGCCCAGGGTGTCAAGGTCCGGGCAGTTTTCGTCCATATAGGCAACGCCGATGCTCACCGAAACATGGTATTTGGTATAGTACTCCCGCAGCTCCTGGCGCACCGTTTCCAAAAAACGCCGGCCCCGCCGCTCCACTTCTTTGGGAGCGACATACAGCGGCAGGAACACCACAAATTCGTCGCCGCCCAGCCGAGCCTTGATGTCTCCTTCCCGGAACTGATGGTTCAGCAGCTGTGCAAACAAGCGCAGCAGCCGGTCGCCCTCGGCGTGGCCCGCCGTGTCGTTCACCATTTTAAAGTTATCCAGATCCATCATGAGCATCACGCCCCGGCCTTTGGGGTTCTGCTTCTTCCACTGTTCCAGATACTCCGCCAGCCGGCGGCGGTTGCTCAGGCCGGTCAGCTCGTCCACATAACTGCGCTCCTCGCTGTGGCGCAGGTCCTGGCGCAGCATGTCCTCCCGGTCTCGCTGGGCGCTCACGTCCTCCACAAAGGCATAGGAGGCGTTATAGGAGACCGTACGGTGGATGTGCAGCAGCCGGCCGTCCTTGGTGATGTAATACTCCACATTCTCCACGATCTCTGCGCCAAGCTCTTCGCCCCGCAGCCGCTGCTTCTCAAACACCTCCACGATCTTATCCTTGCATTCCTTCTCGGTCATATTCATCAGCTCCAGCAGATGATCCGAGAAGAAAAACTGGTTCAGCTCGGGGTAATATTCGTAAGCTTCCACTTCCTGGCTCATGCCGTTGACTACCTGGGCCAGCCGGGTGCCGGTCACCTGGATGGCCCCCAGCACCTTGTTCAGATTTTCGGCCAGTTCGCTCAGCTCGTTGGTATTGCCTGGCCCAAACATCACGTCCGATTCGCCGGACACAAAGCGCACCAACCCGCTGTTGATCTCTTCCACTTTCCGGAGCATCAGCCAGTCGATCAAAAAGTAAAGGGTAATGCCCACCAGGGCGGACAGGCCCACCAAACAAAGTGCCACCACGACCATATAGGCTTTCACATTTTCCATCAGCTGGGCCATAGTGGAAGCACAGCCGATGAGCATGCCATTGTACTCCTCCACATACACCACCTGGGACTCGCCGTTCACCTGGATCACCTGGGGCTCTTCCAGTGCAGTGCGCAGCGTTTCCAGCCGGTCGTCGATCTCCAGTGTCTGCTTGTTATTTTCCGAAATACCCAGCAGCTCATCGGTGGTGCCGTCCACCACAAAGATGGTGCGGTAGCGGCGGGTGGGGATGGTGCTCACATACCATTTAATGTTGTAGGCGTCCTCGTAATCGTACAGGTCGTCCATGGAGATCTCCAGCTGGATCACACTGCCGCCCATGTAATCGGAACGGAGGCCCATATAGACCTGCTGGTGGCCGGTGGTAATGGAGATCCCCTCCATATCCACATAATAGGCTTCCCGGCTGTTCGATTCGATCAGCGGGATAAATTCCGCCAATTCCGGGTGGGCGTAAAAATCAAGGCCAATGCTTGCCGGGGCGCTGCTCTGGACGATCACGCCGTCCGACCCGATCACGTGGATGGCAGCCACATCCACAGTGTCCGCGATGTTCTGCCATTTGGCGGGATCAGCGTTGCCGTGCAGGTTGCTCTCCAGCAGCGAGCGCACCAGCCGCAGCCGGTTCAGGTAGTCCTCCACGAACAGGCCCCGGACCTCGGCATTCAGGGTCTCGTTGTTCTTTATGGTCTCCAGCACCTGGGCCACTTCGGCCAGCTGAGACTCTTTTTCCAATTTGATCTCGTGGAACAAAGAGGTGTTCCAAAACACGCCGGTCAGCAGCAGCGTGGTGACAAGCATCACTGCTGTAATATACAACAGCAGTTTGCGCCGTATGTTGAATTTTCGCCTGGCTCCGCCCTTTCTGCTTGCCCTCTTATTGCCGCTTCCCATAAATCAACACGCCCCCCTGTTTTTCACATCTGTGTTTCGCCGGTATTTGCCCGCACAAAAAGCAGCGGGGCCTATGCTGTGTCACATAACCCCCGCTGCTTCTTTCAAACGAATGCTAACGGTTTTTATACCGAATGAGACCAGTTTCTATTCTGCTTTTACTATAGCAGATATTCCCATTACAGTCAAGAAAAACGTACATTTTTTACAAAACTATTTTTCTTTAACCATCCATCGTGAACACCGCCACCGAACGGGGCGCAAGCTCCAAGCCGCTGCCATGGAAGCCCTTGTCCGCCGCAAAGGGGTCCGGCGCGCCGGTGTGGGCGAACAGCTGCCAATGGCGGCCTTCGGGGGGCGTGGGCAGCTGCTGCCAATGGGGCTCCCAGTGGGCGTTCACCGCCAGCAGGATGATGTCGTCGGCGGTGTCGGTCTGGTTGCGCCCGGCAAACAGGATGCCGATCTGCAGGGTGTCCGGCGCAAAGGTGTTGTTCCAGGCGGCGCCATTGTGCAGCGACAGGTCCGCCCAGCCGCAGTGGCTGGGATTGGTGCGGCCCCGCAGCACCGGATGGGCTTTGCGGAAGGCAATCATCCGCTTGGTGAACTGGAACAGATCCTGGTTCCGTTCCAGGTCCTCCCAGTCCAGCCAGGAGATCTCGTTGTCCTGGCAGTAGGCGTTGTTGTTGCCCCGCTGGCTGTTGCCGAACTCGTCCCCCGCCAGGAACATGGCCGCGCCCCGGCTGCACAGCAGCACGGCCATGGCGTTTTTGCGCAGCCGGTCCCGCAGGGCCAGCACCTGGGGGTCCTCCGTCTCGCCCTCCACGCCGCAGTTCCAGCTGTTGTTGTCGTCAAAGCCGTCGGTGTTGTTCCAGCCGTTGGCCTCGTTGTGCTTGGTGTTGTAGGCGTACAGGTCGTACAGGGTAAAGCCGTCGTGGCAGGTCAAAAAGTTCACGGTGGCGTTGGTGCGCTTTTCCGGCGGGTACAGATCCCGGGAGCCGCAGATGCGCTCCACCGCCGCCTGGGCCATGCCCGCATCGCCCTTCAAAAAGCGGCGCAGGTCGTCCCGGTATTTGCCGTTCCACTCGCTCCACCGATTCCAGGAGGGGAAGGATCCCACCTGATACAGGCCGCCGGCGTCCCAGGCTTCGGCGATGAGCTTCACATGGCTGAGCACCGGGTCAAAGGCCAGGCTCTCCAGCAGCGGAGGCTTGGAGAGGGGGCTGCCGTTTTCGTCCCGCCCCAGAATGGAGGCCAGGTCGAAGCGGAACCCGTTCACCCGGTATTCCACCACCCAGTAGCGCAGGCAGTCCAGAATGAACTGGCGCACCATGGGATGGTTGCAGTTGAGGGTGTTGCCCACGCCGGAAAAATTGTAGTATTTGCCCTCCGGCGTGAGCATGTAGTAAATGTTGTTGTCCAGCCCTTTGAAGGAGAAAAACGGCCCGGTCTCGTCGCCCTCGGCGGTGTGGTTGAACACCACGTCCAGGATCACCTCGATGCCGTAGGAGTTGAGAGTGCGGATCATCTCCTTCAGCTCGGTGCCCTCGTGGTTGAATTCGTCCGCCGCCACGTAGTCCAGGTTGGGCGCAAAAAAGCAGATGGGGTTATAGCCCCAGTAGTTGCCCAGCTTTTTGCCGTTCACCACCCGTTCCTCCGCCTTTTCGTCAAACTCAAAGATGGGCATCAGCTCCACCGTGTTGATCCCCAGCTCCAGCAGATAAGGGATCTTTTCCATCAGGCCCGCAAAGGTGCCGGGGTGCTCCACCTGGGCGCTGGGGTGCTTGGTGAAGCCCCGCACGTGGGTCTCGTAGATGATCATATCCTGAAACGGCAGCTTGGAGTTCTGGAATTTGCCCCAGTCGAACACGTCCTCCACCACCCGGGCATGGTAAGACCGTTCCCGCTGGCCGCCCTTGCCCCAAAGGGTCTGCACCGTCACCGCCCGGGCATAGGGGTCCAGCAGGAATTTGGTCCGGTCGAACACCAGGCCACGGGCCGGGTCGTGGGGGCCGTCCACCCGGTAAGCGTATTCAATGTCCAGAATGTTCAGATCGAACACGATCATGGAGTAGGTGTTGCCGATGCGGCATTCCTCCGGAAACGGGATCACCGCAAAGGGTTCCTGGTCCGCCTGGTGGAACAGGCACAGCTCGCAGTGGGTGCCGTGGAAGGAATGGACGGTAAAGCTGACCCCGCCGGGCACCAAAGTGGCCCCGTTGGACAAAAACAGCCCCGGCCGGATGTGAAAGCCGTTGATCTTGCCGGTGGCGCTGAGCCGCGCGGGCAGCAGCGGCGTTGGTTTTGCAGGATGTTTCATGGTGTGCTCCCTCCTTTTCCGGGCAGGTGGATGCCGGGCCGGCCCGGCTCGTTTTGGTCTGTGGTCATTCCCAGGTCTGCCAAACCTCCGGGCAGCAGCCCACGGCAGCCTGGCGGCCGTTGCGCACGATGGGCGTTTTCAGCAGCTGCTGGTTTTCAAACAGCTTGTCCGCCTGCTGCTCCGGGGCCAAAAAGCGCAGCAGGGTCAGGGTGGCTTTGTCCTTGGCGTTCTCGTCCACCAAAGCCTGCCAGCCGCCCACCGCCCGGCAGACGTTGTCGAACTCGCCCCGGCTCATGGGCTTTTCCTTCAGGTCGATCATCTGGAACTTGATGCCCCGCTCCTTGAACCAGCGCTGGGCCTTTTTGGTGTCGAAGCTTTTATTGGTGCCAAAAATCTGAATGTTCATCGCATTTCCGCCTTTTTGTTTTTATTACTTCCATTATACCATAGTAAGACGACGCTCTCCCCATTTTTTTCGTTTTGTAGTATACTGGTTTTATTCCCAACGAAAGGATGATCCCCCATGACCATACGCTTTGCCACCCCTGCCGACCTGGACGCTTTGGTGGAGCTGGAAGACCAGTGCTTCCCGCCCCAGGAGACCGCCACCCGGGAAGCTTTTGCCCAGCGCCTGGCGGTGTTCCCCCATCACTTTTGGCTGCTGGAAGAAAACGGCTGGCTGCTGGCCTGCGTGAACGGCTGCGTCACCGACCAGCCCCTGTTGCAGGATGAAATGTTTGAAAACGCCGCCCTGCACGATGAACAGGGTGCCTGGCAGATGCTCTTCGGGGTGGAGACCCGGCCGGACGCCCAGGGCCGGGGCCTTGCCAGCCAGCTGATGCAGCGCATGATCCAGGACGCCAAAGCCCAGGGCCGCAAGGGCGTGGTGCTCACCTGCAAGCGGGAACTTCTGCCCTTTTACCAGCGCTTCGGCTTCGTGAACGAGGGCCAGTCCGCCTCCCAGCACGGCGGCGCTGTGTGGTACGATATGCGGCTCACCTTCTAAACTGGCCCTGTTGCGTACAATTTGCCCCGGCAACAGCCCGCCGGGCGCAGAGCTGTTACAATGAGTGCAAGAAAGGAGGCCCCGCCCTTGCGTTTTATCATCTCCCCCGCCAAAAAGATGAATGTGGATACCGATTCCTTTGCGCCCCAGGGCCTGCCCCGTTTTCTGGACAAGGCCGAAACGCTGAAAACCTATCTGCAAGGCCTTTCTTATGAGGAATGCAAGGCCCTTTGGAAGTGCAACGACCAGCTGGCCCAGCTGAACTTTGACCGGGTGCAGCGCATGGACCTGCACCGGGCCCTTACTCCCGCCCTGTTTGCCTACGAGGGGCTGCAATACCAATACATGGCCCCCAGCGTATTCACCCAGCAGGAGCTGGACTATGTGCAGGAGCACCTGCGCATCCTCTCCGGCTTTTACGGCCTGCTGAAGCCGCTGGACGGCATCGTGCCCTACCGGCTGGAGATGCAGGCAAAGCTCGCCGGTTTTTCCCACAAGACCCTGTACGACTACTGGGGCGGCGCGCTGGCCGATGCCCTGGCCGCCGAGACCGACTGCATCGTGGATCTGGCGTCCAAGGAATACAGCCGCTGCGTGCAGGGCCGCCTGCCCGCCGGGGTGCGCCTGGTGAAGGTGACCTTCGGCCAGCTTTCCGGCGGCAAGCTCACCGAAAAGGCCACCCTGGCCAAGATGGCCCGGGGCGCGATGGTGCGCTACGCCGCCGAGCATGGCTGCCAGGCTCCCCAGCAGCTGACCGGCTTTGACCGGTTCGGTTTTGTGTTTGACCCCCAGCGCTCCAGCCCGGACCATCTGGTCTTTGTGCTGGACCCGGATGCCCCGCAGGCCCAATGACCCATTTTGACCCATTTGACCATTTTTTATTGTTGACCAAAATACGACCAAAAAGGAGACGATGACCATGCTGCCCGTTGGCACAAAAGCCCCCGACTTCACCCTGCCCGACAAGACCGGCACGCCGGTGCGCCTTTCGGACCTGAAAGGCAAAAAGGTAGTGCTGTATTTTTACCCCAGAGACAACACCCCCGGCTGCACCCGCCAGGCCTGCGCCTTTGCCGCCCAGACCCCCGCACTGAGCGAGGAAAACGCCGTGGTGGTGGGCGTGAGCAAAGACAGCGCCGCTTCTCACCTGAAATTCGCCGAAAAGCACCAGCTGCCCTTCCTGCTGCTCTCCGACCCGGATTTGCAGGCCATCCAGGCCTATGACGTTTGGAAGGAGAAAAAGCTGTACGGCAAGGTGAGCATGGGCGTTGTGCGCACCACCTATGTGATCGACGAAGAGGGCGTGATCGTCTGGGCCAAAGAGAAAGTAAAACCGGACGAAAACGCCGCCGAGATCCTGGCCTTCCTGCGGGGCGAGGGCTGACCCTCTGCCCTGCCCCCCTTTCCATTCCCCTGAAACAAACAGCACCCCCGCCGAATATGGGCGCATGTTGTCCCATATCCGGCGGGGGTGTTTTGGCTGTTTGGCCCGCTATCTCAGGGCCGCTTTAAAAAAGAGAAGAGAGTAAAGAAGAATATCGTGTTGTTAGCCGAGTCCGGGTAAGGAAACTTTGGCCTCGGCTTTCCGCTCAGCCCTTGTCCTTTTCCATCATGATGTCCAGGATGGTCTTGTCGGTGGCAGTCATGCCCGGGTTGCTGATGCGGCCCATGTTGCGGATGGCCTTTTCCGGGGTGGTATCGCAGATGCCGTCGCTGGCGCTCACCACAACGCCGCCCATGGCCAGGTAAGCGCTCATCAGCGCCGCGCTGGAGGCGGTGGCCAGCTTCAAGGCGCAGCCGATCTTACCGCCGTCGCAGATCATGCCGGTCAGGTTGCCGGTCATGTTGATGATGGCAGCGCCCATCTGGGCATCGGTGCCGCCCATCAGCCAGACCATGGCGGCGGAAGCGGCAGCCGCAGCAGACACGCCGCAGCCGCAGGTGGCGCTCAGCTTGCCGGTGAAGATCTTGATGTATACGTTCAGCATGTGGGAGAAGGCCAGGGCTTTTACGGTGGCTTCCTTGCTGGCGTTCACGTGCTTAGCCATTTCCACCACCGGGATGATGGCGGTGATGCCGTGGTTGCCGCTGCCAGCGCTGCTCATCACGGCGTAGGGGCAGCCGGACATACGGCCCTCGGCGCTGGAGGCCACACGCACCATGGTGTTGCTGAACAGGTTGTTGCCCATCACGTCGGTGCCCAGCTGGGCTTTCAGGGTGTCGGCGATGCCAATGCCCAGCCGGTTGGACAGGCCGTAATCCGACAGGTTCTCGTTCATCTCGGCGCCTTCCATCATGAAGTCCAGCTCTTCCTCGGTGGCGCTGTCCACCAGTTCCCGGATCTGGGCCACGGTCATGGTCTTCAGCTTTTCATGCAGCTCGTCCTCGCCGCCCAGGGTGTACTCTTTTTCAAACAGAACCTCGTTGTTGGCGGCGGTGTACACGATGTTGGAGTGGGTGTTGCGGATGGTGCTGATGCCGATGCCCCGGGTGGTGATGACCTCGGCGTGGGCGTACAGCTGGGTCTCCTCCTCGGCGATGGTCACGGTCACCTGCTTTTCTTCCACCAGGCGGGTGGCCTCTTTGCTCACGATGCTGTTGATCTCTTCCAGCAGCTGCAAGCCCTTTTCCGGGTTGCCCAGGCAGGCGCCCAGGGCGGCGGCGTACTTCAGGCCCACCCGGTCAAATCCGGGGATGCCCACCGACATGCCGTTTTTGTAAACGCCCGGGTTCACTTCCATCTTCACGGACACGATCTGACCGCCAATGGCGTGGTAGGCGTCGGCGGCGGCCAGCGCCACGCAGACCGGCTCGGTGCAGCCCAGTGCGGGCACGACTTCCTGGTGCAGAAGGGTCAGCATTTCCTGTTTGGTCAACATAATATTCGCTCTCCTATTCAAACGTTTTGTATCGAGGCACATCCTCGGATCTTGTTCCACCCTCATTCTAGCAAATTCCGTGCCAATTTTACCATATTCCCAAAAATTTATTTGTTTTCGGGGTTTCTCTTGACAATCCCTGCCCAAAAGGTGCACAATGAAAGCAGAATTGGTCAAATCGGTCATTAAAAATTGGTTAAACAGGTGATTTGTATGAAATATATCGCAGTCATTTCCTGGGATCCCCTGGCTGGGCAGTTTTACGGCAAGCAGGTGCAGGATCTGTTTGGCAGCGCCGTCAGCGTGCAGGTGTACAGCGTGCGGGATGGCTCCATCGCGCAGATGAAGCGCCGGTTCGATCTGTATATGTCCTCCACTGACGCCTTTGAATCCGGCCGGGACCTGCGCCAGTACCTGCCCATCGACGGCGAGGTCATGGAGATCCACCTTACCTTTTTGTGGTCGGTGGTGCGGCAGCTGCAAAAGCTGCCCGCCGGCAGCCGGGCGCTGTTCGTCAACCTGAGCGACAAGATGTCCCGCGAGGCGGTGAGCCGGCTGGACCAGCTGGGGGTGAACCAGTTCACCATGGACCTGTACCACCCAGGCTGCCCCCTGCCGGACATGAGTCAGTATGATTTTGTCATCACTCCCCACGAGACCCGCTATGTGCCCGAGGGGGCAAAGCAGGTCATCGACATCGGCCACCGGGTGTGCACCAGTGCCACCATGACCGAGGCTGCCCTGCGCCTGGGGCTGGAGGACCTGCTGGAATCCCCCCGGTTCCACCGCTACCAGGAAGAGGTAGCCGCCAACACCTACAGCTTTGACCGGGTGTTCAACCGCAGCCGCCAGCTGGAGAGCCAGTTCGACATTTTGATCGACATTCTGGACGAGGGCCTGGTGGGGGTGAACGAAAAGGGCGAGGTGTTCGCCAGCAACAAAAAGATGGAGGAGATCACCCAGGTGAGCAGCCGTTTGGCGCTGCACCGCCGGGCCAGCGAGGTCTACCCGTTCCTGCCCTTTAAACAATGTTTAAAGACCAAAGAGCCGCTGCCCGCCCGGGTGGTGAAAGCCGGCGGCACCAACCTGACGGTGACCGTGGCCCCGGTGCTGCGGGGCGGCGAGTGCATCGGCGCGTTTGCCACAGTGCAGCGCTTCAGCGACGCTGAGCAGCGCCAGAACGAATTGCGCAGCCAGTTGACCCACAAGGGCTACCGGGCAAAGTACACCTTTGCGGACGTGCTGGGCCCCTCCCCCGCCATCCAGCGCACCATTGAGATTTTAAAAAAGATGGCCGCCACCCATCTGCCGGTGCTGCTCATCGGCGAGACCGGCACCGGCAAGGAGCTGTTCGCCCATGCGGTGCACAACGCTTCTCCTCGGGCGGACGGGCCCTTTGTGGCCATCAACTGCGCCGCCATGCCGGAAAACCTGCTGGAAAGCGAGCTGTTCGGCTATGAGGACGGCGCCTTCACCGGCGCAAAACGGGGCGGCAAGCCCGGCCTGTTTGAATTTGCCCACCAGGGCACCCTGTTTTTGGACGAGGTGGAGGGCATGAGCGCCGCGCTGCAGTGCAAGCTGCTGCGTGTATTGCAGGAGCACGAGATCATGCGGGTGGGCGGCAACCGGATCATCAGCGTGGACGTGCGCATCGTGGCCGCCACCAACGAGGACCTGGAACAGCGGGTGGAAGAGGGCAGCTTCCGCCGGGACCTTTACTACCGGCTGAACACCCTGCCCGCCCTCATCCCGCCCCTGCGGGAGCGGGGCGACGACCTGCTGCTGCTCATCGACAAATTCCGCCGCAGCACCGGGGTGGATTTCACCCTCTCGGAGGAATTGCAGCAGCTGCTGCGCACCCACCAGTGGCGGGGCAACATCCGGGAGCTGCGCAACGTGATGGAGTATTTCAGCTACACCGGCAACCCGGTGGTGGGTCCCCAGGACCTGCCCCCCACCTTTCATTACCTGCCCATCCAGGGCCAGGCCAACTGGCGCAGCAGCCTGACGCTTCAGCCCGTCGTGCCCGCCAGCCTGCCCGTGCCCGCTGAGCCGGAAGCAGCCCCCGCCCCCGGGCCGGAAGGATTCAGCCAGCAGGAGTGGTTCATCCTGGAACAGCTGTACCAGGCCAGCCGCCAAGGCCGCAGCGCCGGGCGGGAAGCCCTGCTGGCCGAAGCCCGCCGCCAGGGGGTGCTTTTGAGCCAGCAGCAGACCCGGCAGATCCTGGGCCGGCTGGCTCAGGCGGGCTATGTGCACGTGAGCCGGGGCCGGGGCGGCAGCCAGCTGACCGCCCAGGGGCAGCGCCTGTTTGCCGAAAAGGCGGGGGAATGACCCATTCTCCACCAATTTTTGACCCATTTTGTCCTATTGACCATTTTAACCAGTTTCAAATTCTCGCCGGCCCATTGTCCGCCCATCCCCCGCATACCCGCCGGGGCGGCGCTTTATAATACAATTTAAGGGAGCGGCTGGCAGCCAAAAACCCACAGCAAAATGCCAAAAGATGCTCTCATTGTTTTGTGTATTCTTACAAAGTGACGAAAACAACACCGAAAAATGCATGGTTTGGCATGGGATTTGCTACATTGTTAAGCGAGAAGATGGCCCCGGCCGCCAAGGCGGGGCAACGTGAAAGGAAGGAAGCCTACTATGAAATACGATTTCGACACCGTTGTGGACCGGAGCAAAAACAACGCCGCCAAATACGACGAGCGGATCAAGAAGTTCGGCACCGACAAGGTCATCCCCCTGTGGATCGCCGACATGGACTTCAAAGCCCCCCAGCCTGTGATCGACGCGCTGACCGCCCGCGCTCAGGAGGGCATTTGGGGTTACACCAGCCGGCCGGACAGCTACTTTGAAGCCATCTGCAACTGGCAGCAGCGCCGCAACGGCTGGACCATCGACCGCAGCCTGGTAAGCTGGAGCCTGGGCGTTGTGCCCGCGCTGAGCATGCTGGTGAAGCTGTTCACCCCGGAAGGCAGCAAGGTGCTGATCCAGACCCCCGTTTACGGCGAGTTCTACGATGTGACCGAGGCCTGTGGCCGCACCGTTGTGGAAAACAAGCTGGTGGAAAAGGACGGCAAGTGGACCGTTGACTGGGAAGACTTTGAGGCCAAGCTGCCCGAAGTGAGCATGTTCCTGCTGTGCAGCCCCCACAACCCCCTGGGCATCGTGTGGACCCGCGAGGAACTGACCCGCATGACCGACCTGTGCCGCAAGTACGGCGTGCTGCTGGTGTCGGACGAGATCCATTCCGACCTGATCTTCCACGGCAAAAAGCACATCCCCACCGCTACCCTGTCTGACCAGGTGGCCCACGAGGTCATCAGCTGCATCTCCGGCACCAAGACCTTTAACCTAGCCGGCCTGCAGGCTTCCACCACCGTGTTCCCCAACAAGCGGATGAAGGACCTGTACGACCGTGCCTGGATGAACATGGACATCCACCGGAACAACGCTTTTAGCCTGACCGCCATGCAGGCCGCCTTCAACGAGGGCGAGGAATGGCTGGAGCAGCTGCTGGAGTACATTTCCGGCAACTTTGACTTCATCCACGACTACTGCGCCAAGAACATCCCCCAGATCAAGCCCCTGATGCCGGACGCCACCTACCTGGTTTGGCTGGACTGCCGTGACCTGGGCATGACCAACGAGGAGCTGCGACGCTTCATGATCGAGAAAGCGGGCCTTGGCCTGAACGAGGGCTGGGCATTCGGCCGCAGCCTGAACGGCTACATGCGTTTGAACGCCGCCTGCTCCCGCAAGGTGCTGGAACAGGCCATGAAGCAGCTGGAGGCCGCCGTCAAGGCTCTGTGATCCGGGGCATGCCCGCAAAAAAGGAATATGCTCTGTGCGGACGGAGCAGAAAATAAAAAGGAGAAATCATTATGTCTAACACCACGACCAAAAAGCCCTCTTTGTGGCAGCAGTACAAGCTGCCCATCCTGCTGCTGGGCGGCATCGCCATCGGCTCCATCATCGGCATCGTCTCCCCCAGCGCCGGCCAGGCTCTGCAGCCTGTGGGCCAGATCTTCCTGAACCTGATGTTCACCATCGTTGTGCCCCTGGTGTTCGTTTCCATCGCCAGTGCGGTGGGCAGCATGGCCAACATGAAGCGTCTGGGCAAGATCCTGGGCAGCACCATCTTCACCTTCCTGGCCACCGGCGCCGTCGCCTCCGTGTGCATCCTGGTATGGGTGAACATCTTCAGCCCCTCCGCCGGCACCAACATCGAGATGGGCACCGCCGAGATGGGCGAGATGCAGAGCGTGAGCGAGATGATCGTCGGTTCTCTGACCGTGAGTGACTTCTCCCAGCTGCTGAGCAAGGACCACATGCTGCCCCTGATCATCTTTGCCATCCTGTTCGGCTTCTGCGTTTCCGCCTGCGGCGGCGATGAGAGCCCTGTGGGCAAGCTGCTGGCCAACCTGAACGAAGTGATCATGAAGTTCATCGGCGTGATCATGACCATCGCCCCCATCGGCCTGGGCGCTTACTTTGCTAACCTGGTGGCCACCTACGGCCCCGAGATCATCGGTGACTACGGCCGCTCCATGGCGGTGTACTATCCCATCTGCCTGATCTACGTTGTGGTATTCTTCCCCCTGTATGCCTACTTTGCCGGCGGCAAGCTGGGCGTAAAGCGCATGCTGAAGCACATCTTCACCCCCGCTGTTACCGCTTTTGCCACCCAGAGCTCCGCTGCTACCCTGCCCGTGAATAAGGAAGCCTGCGATAACATCGGCGTTCCCAAGGACGTGAGCGACCTGGTATTGCCCATGGGCTGCACCATGCACATGGACGGCTCTGTGCTCAGCTCCATCACCAAGATCGCCTTCCTGTTCGGCGTGTTCAACATGGAATTCACCGGCGTTGGCACCTACGCCATGGCCATCGTTGTTGCCATCCTGTCCGCCTTCGTGCTGTCCGGCGCTCCTGGCGGCGGCCTGGTGGGCGAGATGCTGATCGTCAGCATGTTCGGCTTCCCGCCGGAGGCTTTCCCCCTGATCGCCACCCTGGGCTTCCTGTTCGACCCCGCCGCCACCTGCCTGAACGCTTCCGGCGACACCATCGCTTCCATGATGGTTGCCCGCATGGTAGAGGGCAAAGACTGGCTGGTCAAGGCTGTTAAGGCCAAGGGCGAGACCGCTTGATCCCTTTTTCCCCATGCAGAACACAAACGTTTTTGCTATTGATTTTTTGTACCGGACTCGCTATAATATAGTTTAGTATCTTCATGGTCGTCTTCTGCGGCCACAGCAAGGACGTCATCTCAGTTTAAGGAGGACTTTTATCATGATCGTTATCGATACCAAGAACGCCCCCGGCGCCATCGGCCCCTACTCTCAGGGCTTTGAGGTAGGCAACCTGGTCATCACTTCCGGCCAGCTGCCCGTAGACCCCTCTACCGGCAACATGCCCGAGGGCATCGCTGCTCAGGCCGAGTGGAGCTGCAAGAACGTGGGCGCCATCCTGGAGGCCGCCGGTTCCGGCTTTGACAAGGTGGTCAAGACCACCTGCTTCCTGGCCAACATGAGCGACTTCGCCGCTTTCAACGAGGTGTACGCCAAGTACTTCACCTCCAAGCCCGCCCGCAGCTGCGTTGCTGTGAAGGACCTGCCCAAGGGCGCTCTGTGCGAGATCGAGGCCATTGCCGAGAAGTAATCGCTTTTAACAAAGCAAACAAAAACACCCCCGAGATCCGGGGGTGTTTTTTTGTTGCTTGAAAGCGGCGGCAGAAACCGTCACTCATCCTGTTCGTACTGTTCCTGCTCTTCCAGCAGCTTTTCCCACTCGTCAAACAGTTCCTGCTGGTGGAAGCGGCAGTCGTCCAGCTCGTCGCATTTGTCCCGCAAAAGCAGATGGTCCCGCAGCACTTCCGGCGAGCTGATCTCGTTTTCCAGCTCCACGATGTGCGCGCCCAGGCTTTCGATCTCGTCCTCCACCGCTTTGATGCGGCTGCGCAGTTCCGCCTTGCGGCGGCGCTGCTCCTTGCCGTAAGCCGCCTTGCCGGCGGGCTTTTCCGCCTTTTCCTCTTTCGGGGCGGCGGGTTCGGCGTCCGCCCGGTGCATCATCTTGTCGTAGCTTTCGTACAAGATGGCCTCGCCATTTTCCACATACAGGATGGGACAGGCCAGGCTGTTCATCAAATAGCGGTCGTGGGTGATGAGCAGCAGGGTGCCCTCGTAGGCCATCAGGGCCTGGGTCAGGCTCTCCCGGGTGTAGATGTCCAGATGGTTGGTGGGCTCGTCCAAAAACAGCAGGTTGGGCCGTTCCAGCACGATCTCCGCAAAGCGCAGCCGGGCCAGCTCGCCGCCGGACAGGGCCGCACAGCTTTTGAACACTTCCTCGCCCCGGAACCCAAAGCGGGCCAGATGGCTACGCACCTCCAGCTCGGTGAAGCGGGGCCACTTGTCCCAGATGGCGTCGATCACCCGGCCGCCCCGGCGCATCTGCTGCTGTTCAAAGATGCTGGGTTTTGCGCCGGTGCCCAGCCGGACCATGCCGCCGGAGGGCTTGCGCTTGCCGTCCAGCACCTGCATCAGGGTGGACTTGCCCGCCCCGTTGGGCCCGGCGATGACCAGCCGCTCGCCCCGCAGCACCTGCAGGCTGAAAGGGTTCAGCAGCACCCGCTCGCCGATCTTCACGCTCAGGTTCTTGATGGTGAGCAACTCTTTGTAGGGGGTAATGTCAAATTCAAACTTGAAATTCAGCTGCTGGGGCCCGCTGCGGGGCTTTTCGGTGATCTCCATCTTTTCCAGCTGCTTGCGGCGGCTTTGGGCCATCTTGGTAGTGGAGACACGCACCAGGTTGCGGGCGATGTAATCCTCCAGCTTTTGGGCCTTGGCCACATCCGCGTCGTGCTGCTTTTGCTGCAGGGCCACCGCCGCCTCCTTTTGGGGCAGGTAGGCCGAATAGTTGCCCTTGTAGCTGGTGAGGGTGTTGGCCTCCACCTCCCAGATGCGGGTGCACACCGAATCCAGGAAATAGCGGTCGTGGCTGACCACCAGCACCGCCCCGGAGTAGGTTTTCAGATAGCTTTCCAGCCATTCCATGGTGGCAAAGTCCAGATGGTTGGTGGGCTCGTCCAGGATCAGCACATCCGGCCGCTGCAGCAGCAGCTTTGCCAGTCTCAGGCGGGTGTGCTCGCCGCCGGACAGCACCGACACGCTTTTCTCGTAGGTCTCGGGGCCAAAGGCCATGCCGCTGAGCACCTTTTTGATCTGGGTGTCCATGTTATAGCCGTCCGCCGCGTCGATCACCGCCGACAGCTCGGCGTGTTTGGCCAGCAGTTCCTCGCTGTGGGGCGCCCGTTCCAGCTTTTTCTCCAGCACCTGCATCTCCGCCATGGCGCTGAGCACCGGCGCAAAGGCATTGCGCATCTCGCCGTACACGTCCAGAGCGGGGTCCAGCTTGCTGTTCTGTTCCAGATAGCCCAGGGTGACGCCCCGGCTGATCTGGTAATCGCCCTCGTCGGCCTGATATTCCCCGCACAGCACCTTCAGCAGCGTGGTCTTGCCCGCGCCGTTTTCACCCACGATGCCAATGCGTTCGCCGTTTTCCACCGTGGCGTTGATGTCATGCAGCACCACGGTATCGCCAAAGCTTTTGCCTAAATTTTGTAATGATATGAGCATAACGTTCGTTCTCGCTTACTTTTTCTCCAAATGTTGTTCCGCCCAGGCAAGAACATCTTCATACACCTGCTGGCGGCCTGTTTCGTTGAGCATCTCGTGGCGGCCGCCGGGATACAGCGTCACCCGCACGTCCTTTACGCCTGCCTGGCGCAGCAGTCCCGCCACCTTTTTGACCCCTTCGCCATAGTCGCCCACCGGGTCCATGTCGCCGGAAAACAGCCAGACCGGCAGATCCTGGCGGATCTTCTGGGCCCATTGCAGGCTGCTCACCTGGCGCAGGGTGCAGAACAGCTCGTGGAAAGCGCTCACCGTGAACACAAAGGTGCACTTGGGATCCGCCGCGTACCGGTCCACGATCGCCGTGTCCCGGCTGATCCAGTCGTAGGGGGTGCGGGGCTTTTCCACCTTTTTCAAATAAGCGCCGAAGGCCAGCCGGTTCACAAGGCCGGACACATACTTGGGGCCTTTCCATTTTGCCGCAAGGCTGCTCACCTGGATGCCAAAGCCCACCAGCGGGTTGGGGCCGCCGGTGCCGCTGAGGATCAAAGCATCCAGGTCCTGGGGGTATTCGGCGGCGAACCACCGGGCAAAAAAGCTGCCCATGCTGTGCCCCAAAAGCACCAGGGGCAGGCCGGGGTATTTCTGCCGGGCCAACTGGTTCATGGTCTTCAGGTCCCGCAGAACGTCATACCGGCCGTCCGTTTCGCCAAAAAAGCCGTCGGTGCCCTCTTTGCCGCTGGTCTGGCCGTGGCCCAGGTGGTCGTTGCCGCACACCACAAACCCGTTGCGGGCCATGAAGGCGGCAAATTCTTCATACCGGCCAATGTACTCGCACATGCCGTGGCTGATCTGGAGGATGGCTTTGGGCTGCACCTGGGGCATGGTATAGAAATAACCGGCCACCGTGTCCACGCCGTTGCTGGATTTAAAACTGATGTTTTCGGTTTTTAAGTCCCACATTTTGCAGCTCGTCCTCCTCCATTACGATGGAATACAGCTCCTGCCAGTTGTGAATGGTGTAGGTGGGTTTGTTCTCCTCCGGCTCTTCTTGGCCGTTAAAGTTGCACCAGCAGGTGGCCAGGCCCGCGTTCTGGCCGCCCTTGATGTCGGCAGAGAGGCTGTCGCCCACCACCAGCACCCGGTCCCGGTGCTCGATGCCCAGGGTCTTGAGGGCCTGCTCGAAAAAGCGGCGGTTGGGTTTTTCCACTCCCAGCTGCTCGGACACAAACACCTCGTCCATGTAAGGCTCCAGGCCGGAGTCCCGCAGGCGGCTGGCCTGCACCTTCGCCACCCCATTGGAAACGATGGCCAAAGTGGCCACCTCCGACAGCTCCCGCACAGCGTCCAGCGCACCGGGGATCAGGTCCGGGTGGCTGCCCAGCTGGTTCAGATAATAGGCGTTCATCTTTGCGGCGTCGCCCTTCTGGCCCAGGGTCTTCAGCAGGCGGCTGAACCGCTCGGCGCCCAGCTTGTCCCGCTTTACCTGACCCTTTTCCAGGGCGGCCCAAAGCTCTTTGTTGATGCGGATGTAGGTCTCTTCCGTCTCGTGGTCGGTGGGCAGCGAAAAATGCTCCAGGGTCTCCTGCAATGCCTTGTGCTCGGCAGCTTCAAAATCCAGAAGGGTGCCGTCCATATCCAATAACAAACAATAGTAATATGCCATAGGGTCAAAATCTCCCTTTTATAAAAATATCCTGCCGGATGCCGCCGGCGCAAAACCGGGGCAAATGCCGTTTGCAGCTCTTTTTATTATCCCTTATTCCTGAGGGTTCGTCAAGCGGTAGTTCCGGCGGGCAGGCGCAAAAAAGGGCGCAAGGCCGAAGCCCTGCGCCCTTTTGGGAGAATGACCGAAAACCCGGTCAGATCTGGATAATGGGATAGCCCATGTCGTTGCGGACCACACCGCGGCTCAGCACCGTGCGGCTGGCCGTTTGGACGCGGCGGACGAAGCGGACCGTATTGCCCTGGTCACCGCAGCAGCAGCCAGTGCCCGCAGTGGCGGTGCCGTTGTCGCAGCAGGTGTTGCACCCACAGCCATCGTTGCAATTGCAGCCGCAGCCAGTGTTGGCCGTGTTTGTCCCGGTGCCACAGCAGTCATTGCAACCGCAGCCACAGCCGGTGTTCGTGGTGGCAGTGCCATTGTTGCAGCAGGGATCGCAGGCATCGCAGCAGTTACAACCACAGCCATTGTTGGTGTTGGCGGTACCGTTGTTGCAGCAACAGTCGTTCCAGTTCCCGTTACAACCACAACCAGTGTTCGTGGTGGTAGTGCCGTTGTTGCAGCAAGGGTCACAGGGATCGCACTCACAGCCACAGCCGCAGCCGCTGTTGGTGGTCGCGGTGCCGTTGTTGCAGCAGGGATCACAGGGATCGCACTCACAGCCACAGCCACAGCCGCAGCCGTTGTTGGTGGTCGCGGTGCCGTTGTTGCAGCAGGGATCACAGGGATCGCACTCACAGCCACAGCCACAGCCGCAGCCGTTGTTGGTGGTCGCAGTGCCGTTGTTGCAGCAGGGATCACAGGGATCACATTCACAGCCACAGCCGCAGCTGTTGTTGGTGGTGGCTGTGCCGTTGTCACAGCAGCAGTCATTCCAGTTCCAATTACAGCCGCAGCCGTTATTCGTGGTCACAGTGCCGTTGTTGCAGCAGGGATCACAGGGATCGCATTCGCAGCCACAGCCGCAGCCGTTGTTGGTGGTCGCAGTGCCGTTGTCACAGCAGCAGTCATTCCAGTTCCAGTTACAGCCGCAGCCGTTATTCGTGGTCGCAGTGCCGTTGTTGCAGCAGGGATCACAGGGATCACATTCACAGCCACAGCCGCAGCCGTTGTTGGTGGTCGCAGTGCCGTTGTTGCAGCAGGGATCACAGGGATCGCACTCACAGCCACAGCCGCAACCATTGTTGGTGGTGGCTGTGCCGTTGTCACAGCAGCAGTCATTCCAGTTACAGCCGCAGCCGGTGTTCGTGGTCACAGTGCCGTTGTTGCAGCAAGGGTCGCAGGGATCGCATTCGCAGCCACAGCCGCAGCCGTTGTTCGTGGGGCACGTCCCATTTGCACAGCAGCCACAGCCATTGGTGGTGCGGACATTGTCACAACCATTGCAGTTGTTGCAGCCGCACCCCCAGCGGAAATCAAAGTGATCCACACTACCGTCTGTTACATCCTCGTCCCCCGTGTTGGTGGGACATAGCTCTGCCAGGGTATACCATTTATCGTTCAGGTTCATCATTAATAAAGCACCTCCTCTGCCTTACTGTATGCAGAGGGGTGCTTTTTTGTTAATGATCGAACTCGCCTTTCACGGTGCGCTGGAACAGCGGGGGCAGGGCCTCGTCCACGCTGCGGCCCTGATACAGCATGCTGTAAACGGTCTTGCAGATGGGCAGGTCCACTTCGTAGCGTTCCCCCAGCTGGACGAGCGCCTTCACCGTGGACGCGCCTTCCGCCAGCTGGTCAAAGGGCTCCCCTTTCACAAACGCCTCGCCAAACCGCCGGTTGTGGCTGTGGGCAGAAAAGAGGGTGGCCTCGTAATCGCCCAGGTGGCACAGCCCATAGGCGGACAGCTCGTTGCCGCCCATGGCCCGGATCAGGCGGGCGATCTCCCGGGCGCCCCGGGCCATCAGTGCGCCTTTCAGGCTGGAATAGCCGATGCCATCCAGCATGCCGGCGGCGATACCGATGACGTTTTTGGCCGCTGCGCCCACCTCGGTGCCGATCAGGTCCCGGCCCTTGTACAGCCGGATCAGATCGCTGCTGAGGCTCTCCACCACAAGATCGGTGGTCTCGGGCTCGTCGGAGTCCACCACCATGCAGTTGGGGATGCCAGCGGAAAAGTCCTGCACATGGCCGGGGCCGACCCACACCGCCAGATGCACCGGCTGGGTTACCTCTTCCCGGAACACCTGGGTCAGGCGCTTGCCGCTTTCCACCTCGATGCCCTTCATGCACAAAATAAAGGTCTTGCCCGCCACATCCCGCTGCTGGATCTTTTGGGCCAGGTCCCGCAGCTGCTGGGCGCTGATGGAGATCACGATCACCTGGGCATAGTCCAGCGCCTGGTCCAGATCCTCGGTGAGGGCCAGGGCCGGGGGCAGCTCCAGATAGCTGTTTTTCCGCTGGGCCATCAGCTGGGCCATCGCCCGGGAGCCGGGGCGGCCCCAGAGCAGCACGTCGTTGCGGGCGCTGTGGTAGCAGGCCAAAAACGTGCCCCAGCGGCCGCAGCCCAATACAGTTAGTTTCATAAGGTCGCACATCCTTTCGTTGTGGGTCCGTTGCGAACCGGATGGAAAAAAGATCCGCCCTGCCGGGCAGAGCGGATCTTGGGTTCATATGAAGATCATGCTGCCGGGCTGGTGCTTTCCGAGCCGGCAGGGCTGGATGTAGAACTGGCCGGAGGTTCCGGGGTGGAAGCCGGAGTGGGCGCCGGAGTGGGGTCCGGCGTAGGCGCCGGAGTGGGCGTGGGGGTGGGCGCCGGCTTCCCCTTCACCGTCACGGTGATGCTGGCGGTCTTGCCGCCGGCGGTCACCGTGATGGTGTAAGTCGCGTCATTTGTGCTGTCATTGCCCGGAGCCGTGTAGGTGGCGTTCTTGCCGTTGCCGGAGACCGACCCGCCGGTGGTGCTCCACTGGTAGGAGTCCACCTTTGCATCAGCGGGATCCACGTTGGCGGTCAGGTTCAGGGTAGCACCAGGCTGCAGCGTGGTGCTACCGGAAGCCTGCAGCGTGACGCTGTTCACCGGGATCGGCGTGGGCGCGGCGGTGGCCTGCGGCTTCGCCTCCACCGTCAGTTTGAACTCGGCGGTCACGGTGCGGCCGTTCACGTTGATGGTAGCCCGGATGGTATGGGTGCCTGCGGGCCAGCTGCTCTGGCCGTAGCTGACGCCCTTCTTCACGTTTTCGCCGTTCAGGGTCCACTGCACGTTGTTGTCGTCGGCAGTGCCGCCCACGGTGGACACGTGCAGATAGTAGGCTTCGCCCTCTTTGATGGTGGCGGAGCTGCCCTCCTGGAAGGACAGGCCCAGCTTGGCGCTGAACATGGCGGTCACGTTCACGTTCTGCTTGAAGTTCTTGTCGGTGCGGGTGGGGCTGGTGTTGCCGTCGCTCCACTTCACGAACTCGTAGCCCTCGTTGGGCACAGCCTTCACCGTGACGCTGTCGTTCTTGGTCAGGTCCTCGAACTTGATGCTGGTCTTGCCGGTCACGTCACCGCTGGTGAGGGTGCCGCCCACGTTCTTCTCTACATTATATTGGGCGGTAAAGGTCTCGCCGGGATCCGGCGTTGCGGTGGCCTCGGCGCTGGAGGTGCTGCTCACGCCGGACTTGCGGGCCCGGGTGGGGATGTTGTCGGTATCCGGGCGGCGGTCCTCGGTGCCCAGGTAAGCGTGGGTGCGGGCGTAGTCCATAATGCCGGTGAGGGCATCCTTTTTCAGGTGGATATCGCCCTGCTGGTAGTAATGGGCCTTGCCGTAGCCGCTCTCGTCCATCAGCAGCTCGCTGATGTTCAGGAACTTATAGCCGTTGTCCTGGCACATCTGGGCCAGGGCGATGTTGAACTCGTTGATGGTCTCCTGGCTCATGTTGGGGTAGAAGCTGTGATCCTCCGGGATGGGAGGCACCGCAGCCACGATCACATCGCAGTGGGGGTAGGCCGTGGTGATGGCGCTGAGCGCATCCTTGTAGCTGTTGGCAAAGCTGTTTGCGTCCATGCTGCCGTCGGCATTGTTGGTGCCCATCATCACGATGATGCGCCGGGGCTTCATCTTGGCCAGGGCCTCGGGGATGGAATAGCCGTTGTCGTCGTTTTTAAAGTAGATGGACTTGTCGGTGGTGAGCTGCTGGATGCCCAGGCCTTCCACCGCCATCACCTGATCCAGCGGCAGCAGGCCGTTCTGGTAGTAACGGTAGGTGTTGGAATCGCCCACAAAGATGGTCTCGTTGATGTATTCCTTGCCGGCGTCGTCGGTCTCGGCCAATACGGTGTCGCCATACTGGCTGGCGTCAAAGCCGCTGTCCAGTGCGGCACCGGAGGAAACACTGGTAGAGATCGAACTGCTGTCGTCCGCCGGGCCGTTGGACCGGGAAACGATCATCACCACCGCCACAACGGTGATCAGGAACACAAGGGCGCAGACCGCCAGCACAATGGCCGCCTGCTTCTGTTTGGGGGTCAAGTTAAGACCAGAAGATCCACTTCTTTTCTTAGCCATGGATTTGCCTCCTTTTTCCTTCAAACGAATTTAAACTTCCAGGATGTAATCCGCCAGCTGCTGGCAAGTTTGGGCGGTGAACACCGGCGCAAAGGGGCGAAGCTCCTCCTCGCTGCCGTAGCCATACAGCACCGCTGCCGCGGGCACGCCGCAGTCCGCCGCGCCCCGCATGTCGTCGTGCCGGTCGCCCACCATCAGCACCCGGGCGCTTTGCAGCTCCGGGCGGCGCAGCACCTGCTGCATCACCGCCGTTTTGGTGTCCACGCTTTTGTCCTCGCTGGCGCCGCCGATGAAATCAAAATATCCGGCGAGGCCCTGCTCTTCCAAAATGGGCGCGGCCACCACCGTGGGCTTGGAGGTGGCGGTGTACAGCCGGATGCCGGCCTGCTTCAACCATTCCAACATGGGCTTTACTCCGTCGAACACCTGGCAGTCATGGCAGCCGAACTCCGCATAGCGGTCCCGGTAGATCTCCACCATTTTTTCCACGCTGGCTTCGTCTGCAAAATGCTCGCCAAAGCTGCGGCGCAGCGGCGGCCCCAGGTACCGGGTCAGGTCGATCCCCTTGGGATCGATCCCCATCTGCGAAAAGGTGTATTCCATCGTTGCCAGGATCCCCGGGCTGGAATGGATCAAGGTGCCGTCCACATCAAACAGTACAGCATCGTATCGTGCCACAATTCCACCAACCTTAAATAATGTAATAAGCGCATTGGTATAACAGCCGCTTCTGGGTTATTATACCACTTTTTTGCGGTGCCGACAATGCAAAGCACCATTTTTGCATTTTTTCACCGGATACAACGGCACGCCCCGGCTATACACTGTTAGTTTGGGCTGCAAATAAGATAACGATACAACCGCCCGTTCTATTGCAAAACAGCCCTGCTTTTTTTCAAAGCAGAGCTGTTTTTAGCCGAGTCCGGGTAAGGAAGCTTTGGCCTCGGCTTTCTCGATTCAGGTCTCGTATTCGTAAAATTTTTCCTGATACAGGGTGGTGAAGATCACCTGCACCAGGCTGTATCCCTGGCCCAGTACGGTGTCCCGGATGATCTGGGCCACCTTCTGGCGCACCTCGTCGGTCCGGTCGAACCAGGAGACCTCCACGATGGGGAAGCCCTTCACCTGCTGGCCCTGGGAATAAAAGGTGGAGTGGCTCAGTTCCAAAATAAGCCAGTCCTCCGGGCAGCCGATGGCCTCGGCCAGCTGGGGGATCAGCGGCGTGCTGATCCGCTTCATCTCCTCGTCGGTGAGTCCTTTTACTGTGATCTGCGGCACGTTATCCCGTCTCCTTCGCAAAATTTTTCTTTATTGTATCACACCGGCCGCCGGGCAGTCCAGTTTTTCCGCCTGCTTTTCCGCCGCAAAGTACCGTTTTGTTTCCCGGAACACCTGGGGCGAGAGCCAGAGCACTGCCAAAAGGTTCGGCGGCACCATCAGGCCGTTGAAGGTGTCGCTGATCTGCCACACCAGATCCAGCCGGGTCACGCAGCCTACCACGATGCACCCCACATAGACCGCCTTGTACACCGGCACCGCTTTGTGCCCCAGCAGGTATTCCACCGCCCGCTCGCCGTAGTAGCTCCAGCCCAGCAGGGTGGAAAAGGCGAACAGCATCAGCGAGACCGCGATCAGCGCACCGCCCGCCTGGCCGAACACCGCCCGGAAGGCGTCCGCCGTCAGGGCCGCCCCGTTGGGCAGCCGGGCAAAGGCCTCGGTGCCCAGGGCCGCGCCGTACACCGCCGGGTCGTATACCCCGGAGCAGAGGATCGCCAGGGCGGTGAGCAGGCACATAA
>CASEVW010000142.1 GCA_949291395.1 uncultured Oscillospiraceae bacterium
CCCGCCGCTGCCCCGGGCGGGCAAGGCGCTGCTCTGCGCCGGCCTGCTCTGCCTTTCGGGGGCGCTGTGCTGGCTGACCAGCCCCAACATCTCCTTTATGAAGGTGCGGAAAGAGGACCTGGTGCAGACCCAATTCGCCCAGATCATGAAAGCCGATGGCGGCGGCACCCTGCTGAACTACGGCTTTTTGGACGGCGGCTTTTATCTTTCCAGCGGCACTTTGCCCAGCTGCCGGTGGTTCTGCCGGCTGAACCTGAACGGCTTTGCCGCCTTTGAACAGCCTGCCCGCCAGCTGGTGGAGCAGGGCGCGTTCGACTTTATCGTGGTGCGGGAAGAAGGCCCCTTTGGCGGCATGGAAGCCCACTACGAGCGGGTGTGCACCCTGTACCAGGAGTACGAGGGCACCACCTTCCCCTACAGCCTGTTCCGTAAAAAAAGCTAGGCTTTTCTACGGTTCCAAACCATATAGAAACTTTTTTCCTGAGAGGAGTACAACCATGAAAGAGGCATTGGAATCCATCCGCCGCACGGCGGACGAGCTGATCGCCCAGGCCGCCGATGAAAAAGCGGTGGACGAACTGCGGGTCCGTTTCCTGGGCAAAAAAGGCGAGCTGACCGCCATCCTCAAGCAGATGGGCAAACTGAGCGCCGAGGAGCGCCCGGTCATCGGCGCGCTGGCCAACGAGGTGCGGGAGGGCATCGACGCCCACATCCGCGCCCGCATGAAAGAGCTGGCCGAGGCGGCCCTCACCGCCCGCCTGGCCGCCGAGGAGCTGGACGTGACCCTGCCGGGCAAGCCCACTGTGCAGGGCGGCCTGCACCCCTTCCACCTGGTTCTGAACGACCTGAAAGAGATCTTTCTGGGCATGGGCTTTGACGTGGTCAGCGGCCCTGAGGTGGAGCTGGACCACTACAACTTCGAGATGCTGAACATGCCCAAGAGCCATCCCGCCCGGGACACCCAGGACACCTTCTACATCACCGAAAACATCCTGCTGCGCACCCAGACCAGCCCGATCCAGATCCGCACCATGGAGAAAAAGAAGGCCCCCATCCGGATCATCGCCCCCGGCCGGGTGTACCGCAGCGACGCGGTGGACGCCACCCACAGCCCCCTGTTCCACCAGATCGAGGGCCTGGTGGTGGACAAGGGCATCACCTTCAGCGACCTGAAGGGCACCCTGGAAGTGTTTATCCAGAAGCTCTACGGGCCGAACACCAAGGTGCGCTTCCGCCCCCATCACTTCCCCTACACCGAGCCCAGCGCCGAGATGGACATGAGCTGCTTCAAGTGCGGCGGCAAGGGCTGCCCCATGTGCAAGGGCGAGGGCTGGATCGAGATCCTGGGCTGCGGCATGGTGCACCCCAAGGTGCTGGAAAACTGCGGCATCGACCCGGAAGTGTACTCCGGCTACGCCTTCGGCGTGGGCCTGGAGCGCATCACCATGATGCGCTACGGCATCGACGACATGCGTCTTTTGTATGAAAACGACCTGCGTTTCTTAAAGCAGTTCAATTGATCTAAGGGAGGTACAGAATTATGAAAATGCCATTGGGTTGGGCAAAGGAATTTGCCGACATCACCTGCACCCCCCAGGAATTCGCCGACCGCATGACCATGAGCGGCAGCAAGGTGGAGTGCTGGGAGAGCGAAGCGGACCAGATAGACAACGTGGTGGTGGGCAAGATCCTGGAGATCGTGCCCCATCCGGACTCTGACCACATGGTCATCTGCCAGGTGGACGTGGGCCAGGCCGAGCCTGTGCAGATCGTCACCGGCGCAAACAACCTGAAGGTGGGCGACCTGGTGCCCGCCGCCCTGCACAAGTCCCGCCTGCCCGGCGGCAAGGAGATCCGCAAGGGCAAGCTGCGGGGCGTACCCTCCAACGGCATGCTGTGCAGCCTGTCCGAGCTGGGGCTGACCAAGCACGACTTCCCCAACGCCATCGAGGAAGGCATCCTGGTGCTGGATGAGGAGTGGGCCCCCGGCACCCCCGCCGTGCAGGCCCTGGGCATGGACGATGTGACCGTGGAATTTGAGATCACCCCCAACCGGCCGGACTGCCTGGGCGTGCGCGCCCTGGGCCGTGAGACCGCCGCTACCTTCGGCGTGCCCTTTAAGGATCATGTGCCCGAAGTGAAGCCCGGCCACGGCGACGTGAACGAGCTTTTGAAGGTGGATATCGAGAACACCCAGCTGTGCTACCGCTACTGCGGCGCCGTGGTGGAAAACGTGCGGGTAAAGCCCAGCCCCAAGTGGATGCGCCAGCGGCTGCGCAACTGCGGCGTGCGGCCCATCAACAACCTGGTGGACATCACCAACTATGTGATGCTGGAATACGGCCAGCCCATGCACTGCTTTGACTACGCCTATGTGAACGGCGGCCACATCCATGTGCGCAACGCCCACGAAGGCGAGCACATCGTCACCCTGGACGGCGTGGACCGGGCTCTGAGCAGCGAGATGCTCATCATCGCCGACGATGCCGGCCCCATCGGCGTGGCCGGCGTGATGGGCGGCGAGTACAGCGGCACCTACGAGAGCACCACCCGCGTGGTGTTCGAGAGCGCCATGTTCAACGGCCCCAGCGTGCGCACCACCGCCAAAAAGCTGGGCCTGCGCACCGAGGCTTCCGGCCGCTACGAAAAGGGCCTGGACCCCAACACCTGTGACCGTGCCCTGGCCCGCGCCCTGGAGCTGGTGCAGCTGCTGGACGCCGGCGACGTGGTGAACGGCATCGTGGACATCTACCCGGTGCACCGGGAGAAAAATCGCATCCCCCTGCGCCCCGAGACCGTGAACAAGCTGCTGGGCACCCAGCTGAGCCGGGACGAGATGGTGAACATCCTGCTGCCCCTGGGCTTTGAGATGGACGGCGACACCGTCGTCTGCCCCACCGACCGGGCCGACATGGAGCGTGACTGCGATATCGCCGAGGAGATTGCCCGCTATGTGGGCTATAATAAAATGCCCAGCACCGTGATGCGGGGCGTCGCCGAGGCCCGCCCCACCCTGCGCCAGAACTTTGACGAGAAGATGACCCGCACCCTGGCGGGCTACGGCCTGTGGGAGTGCGAGACCTTCAGCTTCTACAGCCCCAAGTGCTACGACCAGATCAACCTGCCCGCCGACAGCCAGCTGCGCAACGCGGTGGTGATCTCCAACCCCCTGGGCGAGGACACCTCCATCATGCGCACCACCGCCCTGCCCAGCGTGCTGGACGTGGTGGCCCGCAACTTCAGCGCCCGCGCGGCGGACTGCGCGGTGTTCGAGCAGGCCACCGAGTACCTGCCCAGCCCCCTGGCCCACGAGGTGGCGGACAACGACTTCAACGACTACGCCGCCCTGTGCGAAAAGCTTGCCGCCGAGGGCAAGACCCCCAGCGACCTGCTGCCCACCGAAAAGCAGAAGCTGATCCTGGCCGCCTATGGTTCCCAGTGGGACTACCTGGCCATGAAGGGCGTGGTGGAAGGCCTGCTGGCCACCGCCGGCCTGAAGGACGTGACCTTCGTGCGCAACGCCGAGGGCACCACCTACCATCCCGGCCGCACCGCCGACCTGTACGCCGGCGAGGTGAAGATCGGCACCGTGGGCGAGCTGCATCCCAAGGTCTGCACCAACTACGGCATCAAGACCCGTGTGGTGGCCGCCGACCTGGATCTGGACGCTCTGTTCCAGCTGCGGGCCGTGGAGACGGTATTCCAGCCCCTGCCCAAGCACCCCGCCACCAGCCGAGACCTGGCCCTGGTGGCCGACGCCAAGGTGCCCGCCGCCGACATGGTGGCCTGCATCCGCAAGGGTGCGGGCAAGATCCTGGAAAGCCTGACCTTGTTTGACGTGTACACCGGCGACAAGATCGGCGAGGGCAAGAAGAGCCTGGCATACAACCTGGTGTTCCGCGCCGCCGACCGCACCCTCACCGACGAGGAAGTGGACGCCGCCGTACAGAAGATCCTGAAAAACCTGGCCGCCATCGATGTGGTGCTGCGCAGCTGAGCGCCCGCCCCTCCGCCAGAAAAAACCTGATCATGCCTGCCTGGCTAAAAGCCGGGCAGGCATTTTTTTCAAGATCTTACATGCGCAAACCCCGTCAAGAACAAAAAACCTTCGTTTTTCTTCGATTTTTCATTGACTGCCCCTCTCCCATGTTTTACAATCGACATATACCGAACCGATTCTGTAAAACATGCACGGGGGGAGGGTTTGCCTTGAAGCCGAGACCGCCAAAAAAACCGCTGCACACGATCCCTGTTTGGAGCATCGTGCTGGCTTTTCTGGTGTTTTTTCCGGTGGGCTTTGCGCTGCTGGCCCTGCGCCGCTCTCCAAAGCCTCATGCCGCCCGCACCGGCGGCCGGGTGCTGCTGGGCTTTGGCGGGTTTTGGGCCTTTGGGTTCTGGCTGTCCCTCACCGGCCAGATCTCGCCCCAGGCCGATGCCGGGCAGCTGGCCTTTTCGGCCTTTGTCTGCCTTGTGCTGGCCGCCGCTTATCTGTATACCGGCTGGCAGCTGGCAGATCTTCGCCGCAAAACGGCCCCGCCGCCAAAGGCCGATGACCCGTCTTCGCCCCAGGCCCCGCCGCGCCTTGTCAAATGCCCGGTATGCGGCACGGTCAACAACACCGCCGGGCAGCAGGCCCCCGTTTGCAGCCGCTGCGGCATGCGCCTGCCCTGAAAACCGCCCGCCGTTTTTTGCCCGTTCCCTTTGCCAGGCCCTTGCAATCTAAAATGAAATGGGTTATACTAGCATTAGATATTTCCATTCTGCAAAGGGGGCCGTTTCATGTCTGATCCTACTGCTGTATTCTCCATTTACGACGACCGGGACCGGGAGATCCGCGCCGTTGTACAGGAAGTATATGACGCCTTGAAAGAAAAGGGGTACAACCCCGTCAATCAGCTCGTGGGGTACATTCTGTCCGAAGACCCCACCTACATCACCACCTACAAAAACGCCCGCTCCCTGATCCGCCGGGTCGACCGGGACGATCTTTTGCAGGCGCTGGTGCGCAACTACGTCAATCCTTAAATCGATCCCGAAAACGCCTCTGTGAGACCCACAGGGGCGTTTTTTTGCGGTTCTTTCCCTCTGCCTTTTCAAACGGGGGCCTTTTTGCTATACTATAAAATGTGTAATTTTGTGTTGGAACGAGGTGTATTGTTATGGCCCCCCTTCGCGTGCTGCAATGCGTGGCAGGCCTTGCCCACGGCGGATACGAGAGCCTTTTGATGAACCTGTACCGCCAGGTGGACCGGGACGTGCTCCAGTTCGATTTTCTCAGCTCCTTTCCCGGCGTGTATGAGAGCGAGATCGAAGGGATGGGCGGCGTGATCCACCGCATCCCCTTCATCACCCAGAAAGGGCCTTTCGTGTATACTCGTGAACTGAACAAGGTGCTCGCCGCCGCCCCCCAATACCCCATCGTTCACAGCCATATGGATAAATTCAGCGGCCTTGTGATGCGGCAGGCCAAGCGGGCGGGCATCCCGGTGCGCATCGCCCACAGCCACAACACCCAGAACGAGGGCGGCCTTGCCTTCCAGGTCGTCAAAGACCATTACGGCAAGATGGTGCTGCCCAACGCCACCCACCTGTTCGCCTGTTCCCAGGCGGCGGCGGACTGGATGTTCGGCCCCAAAGCGCCCGAGGCCCACATCCTGCTGAACGGCATCGACCCGGAGCGCTTTGCGGTGAGCGAAGCGGTGCGCGCCGACGCCCGGGCCCAGTTCGGCTTTGCCGAGAGCACTTTAGTCTTCGGCCATGTGGGCCGCTTCACCGCCCAGAAAAACCACGACCGCATCCTGGACATCTTCGCCCAGATCCACCGCCAAAGGCCGGACAGCGCCCTGCTGCTGGCCGGCACCGGCCCCTTGTTAGCCGAGACGCGCCAAAAGGCCGCCCGGCTGGGCCTGGAAAAGGCCGTGCATTTTTTGGGCAGCCGGGAGGACATCCCCCGCCTTTTGCAGGGCATGGACGGCTTTTTGTTCCCCTCGCTCCACGAGGGCCTGCCGGTGACCCTGATCGAAGCACAGGCGGCGGGCCTGCCGGTCACCGCCGCTTCCACCATCACCGGAGAGGTGTGCGTCACGCCCCTGGTGCGGCTGCTGGACCTTGCCCAGCCGGACGAGGCCTGGGCCGAAGCCGCCCTGGCCGCCGCGCAGGAAAACCGCGCCCACCGCACCTCTCCCCTTGACCAGATCGCGGCCGCCGGATATGATATCCGCCGGACCGCCGCCTGGCTGACCGAATTTTACCTGGGGCTTGCCCGCCCTTAAACCCTTTCAGGAGGATCTTTCTATGAGCGAACAGCCCCTTGTTTCCGTGGTGGTGCTGGTGTACAACACCGGCGAATACCTGATGCCCTGTCTGGAGAGCATCGCCGCCCAGACCTACCGCCGCCTGGAAGTGCTGATGATCGACAACGGCAGCAAGGACGGCTCTGGCCAGGTGTGCGACGATTTTTCTTTGCGGGACAGCCGCTTTCGCACCATCCACCAGGAGAACCTGGGCATCATCGGCGGCCGGGGCACCGGCGTGACCCACAGCCAGGGCGAGTACCTGGCCTTTGTGGACGGGGACGACCTTTTGCACCCCAAGATGATCCAGCTTCTTTTAGAGGAATGCCAAAAGACCAGCCTGCCGGTGAGCTGCTGCCGGTTCATTCCCTTTTACGGCCCGGCGCCCGAACCCGGCGACTGCCCGGAGGACTGCCTGACCTTTGAGAGCCCGGACCATCTGGACGCGCTGATGCACGACAAGCGGGTGGAGTACAGCCTGTGCAACAAGCTGTATGCCCGCCATCTGTTCGACAACGTGCCCTTTTACTCCCCGGTGGTCTACAACGAGGACCTTTACCTGAACTGGAGCATTTTGCAGCACGCCCGGGGCATGGCCTTTGCGGATTTCGTGGGCTACTACTACCGGCAGCACGCCGCCTCCACCACCCACCGGCCCTTGCAGGAACGGATGCTCACCGACCAGATCTTTGTGGCCAAGACCATTCTGGACACCGCCAAGGGCGGCCTGCTGGAGGCTTCCGCCAAGGCGTTTTACTACGAAAAGCTGCTGTATCTGAACAGCATGATCCTGCGGCAGTCCAACGCCAAGGATTTTGACGCTGAGCACAAGGCCCTGAAACAGGAGCTGCGCCAGGGCCTCTGGCCCGCGCTGAAAAACGCCCATCTTTCCCCCCGCATGAAGGTCGCGGCGCTGCTCACCTGCTTTGGCGGCGTGTTTTACACCTTTTTGTGCCGCCTGATGCTCACCGACCGGCGCTGACCGCGCCCTCGTTTGATTGATTCGAGGTTTTGGATGAAACTGCTTTGCATTTTAGACAGTGTGGAATTCCCCTTGGCCCCCACCCCGGCCATCGCCCGGCGGGCCGCAGCCCTTTTGGCCCAAGAGGGCCACACGGTACACTTTTTGGAGCTGTACGACGGCCAGACCCTGCCGTCCCAGATGCCCGGCTGCGGGCAGACTCTGCTGCCCTTTGCCGACGAGCGGGTGATGAACCAGGCGCTGGAATTCGGCCGGGCCGGCGGCACCCCGGTGCCCCTGCGCCTTGCCCG
>CASEVW010000143.1 GCA_949291395.1 uncultured Oscillospiraceae bacterium
TCCCTGCGCGGCGCTGGCCTTTGGCGCCAGCGAGCCGGTGGTGGAGCGGCTGCGGCAAGCCGAATAAACGAATGCCTGAAAAAGCCTTTGATAAAACCCAGCCGTCGAGCGGTAAACCCACCCGGCGGCTGGGTTTTTGTTTTTTGCGGGCGGATTTGCCCCTTTCCCGGCGGCTGGGGGCTTGTGAAATGGCGGAAGATATTGTATACTAAAATGGTATATCGAAAAAACGCTTTTGCGATAGGAGAACATTTTGGAGATCATTCATTTTGAACATAACAAACAGGCAGCGGAGCTGGTGGCAAAATGGTACGACAGCCCCCCGCTGGCCTATGTACATTCCTTTGGCTGCCAGCAGAACGTGAACGACGGCGAAAAGATCAAGGGCGTTCTGGCGGATATCGGCTACGGCATGTGCGACTCGGTGGAAGAGGCGGACCTGATCCTCTTCAACACCTGTGCAGTGCGTGAGCACGCCGAGCAGCGGGTCTTTGGCAACGTGGGCGCCCTCAAGCGCCTGAAAAAGGACAAGCCCGGCCTGATCATCGGTCTGTGCGGCTGCATGGCCCAGCAGCAGAGCATCGTGGACAAGATCAAGGAGAGCTATCCCTTTGTGGACATCGTGTTCGGCGTGAACGCCATCGACACGCTGCCCCAGCTGCTGTGCGAAAAGATCGCGGGCCACAAAAAGCGCATCCTGGTCACCCCCGTGGAGCGCACCGATGTGGTGGAGGAGACCCCCATCCGCCGGGATTCCAACTTCCGGGCCTGGCTGCCCATCATGTACGGCTGCGATAACTTCTGCACCTACTGCATCGTGCCCTATGTGCGGGGCCGGGAACGCAGCCGCCGCAGCGCTGACATCCTGGCAGAGTTCAAGGAACTGGTGGCAGCGGGCTACAAAGAGATCACCCTGCTGGGCCAGAACGTGAACTCCTACGGCAAGGGGCTGGAAGAGCAGATCGACTTTTCCGACCTGCTCAACCTGCTGTGCACCGTGCCGGGGGATTGCCACATCCGCTTTATGACCAGCCACCCCAAGGATGCCAGCCGCAAGCTCATCGACACCATCGCCGCTCAGGATAAGATCTGCAACCATCTGCACCTGCCGGTGCAGTGCGGCAGCGACCGGCTGCTGAAAGAGATGAACCGCCGCTATACGGTGGCCCAGTATCTGGAACTGATGGACTATGCCAAGGAAAAGATCCCCGGCATCACCTTCTCCAGCGATATCATCGTGGGCTTCCCCGGTGAGACCGAGGAGGATTTCCAGGGCACGCTGGACCTGATCCAGAAGGTGGGCTACATGCAGCTGTTCACCTTCATCTACTCCAAGCGCAGCGGCACCAAAGCCGCCACCATGCCGGACCCTGTTACCCGCAAGGAAAAGACCGACCGGATGGCCCGCCTGCTGGCGGTGCAGGACGAGATCGCCCGTAATCTGGTGGCCGGCCTTGTGGGCCAGACTCAGCGGGTGCTGGTGGAAGGCACCGGCCGGGACGAGGGCACCCTCTCCGGCCGTCTGGCCAACAACCTGGTGGTGGAGTTTGTGGGGGATGCAGGCCTCATCGGCAGCTATGCCACGGTGCACTTTACCGCCTCCCGGGGTACCATCCTGAAAGGCGAACTGGTTTAACAAGGGGATAGAAGCCCCGAAAACGAGATATAATGATCTTAAAAGGATCTTATTATATAATTTCTTTTTACAATAAAGGAGAACCATCATGGACGTTATTGAACTGTTTAAGAAAGCCGCTGCCGCTTTGCAGACCGATGCACGCTACCTGGCGCTGGACGCCGCCCGCAAGGCCAACGATGCGGACGAAAACCTTCAGAATATGATCGGCGAGTTCAACCTGGCCCGCCTGGACCTGAACAACGAGATCGCCAAGGACGACCGGGACGAAGCCCGTGTGGCCGAGCTGAATGCCAAGGTGAACCAGCTGTACACCGACATCATGAACAGCGACAGCATGAAGAACTACAACGAGGCAAAGGCCGAGGCCGAAGCGCTGATCGGCTACATCGACGCCATCATCAACACCGCGATGAACGGCGGCGACCCCATGACCGTGCAGGAGCCCCAGGGCGGTTGCAGCGGCAGCTGCTCTTCCTGCGCCGGCTGCCATTGATCTGAATGTTTCCTGCGGCTCCGAAAGCGCTTTTGCGGCGCTTTCTGGGCCGCAGTCTTTCCACAAAACCAAATTGCAGCAGAGGTGATGTTCGTTGGCGCAGCTTTCCCCCATGATGGCCCAATATTTTGAGATCAAGAAAAAACACAAGGATGAGATCCTGTTTTTCCGCCTGGGCGATTTTTACGAGATGTTTTACGACGATGCCATTCTGGCGTCCAAAGAGCTGGAGCTCACCCTTACCGGGCGGGACTGCGGCCAGGCGGAGCGCGCCCCCATGTGCGGCGTGCCCTTTCACAGCTACGAAAACTATGTGGCAAAGCTCATTGCCAAGGGGTACAAGGTGGCCATCTGCGAGCAGATGGAAGACCCCGCCACCGCAAAGGGACTGGTAAAGCGGGACATCATCCGTGTGATCACGCCGGGCACCGTTATCGAAAGCAGCATGCTGCAAGATGACAAAAACAACTACATCGGCAGCGTGTACTTAAACGGCAGCGCCGCGGGCGTCTGCTTTGCGGACGTTTCCACCGGATGCGCCCACACCACCGAGCTTACCGGCGAAAAGCTGAGCACCCAGCTCATCACCGAGCTGTGCCGTTACAATCCCAGCGAGATCCTGTTCAACACCGCCATGCTGGACCTAAAAGACGTGACCAGCTACATCAAGCAGCACATGGCCTGCTCGGTGGAGCTGATCGAGGACGAATGCTATGCGCCCCAAACGGTGGAGGGGCTGCTGGTGGAGCAGTTCGGCCAGGACTGGGCAAAGGCCAGCGGCCTGAACGCCGCCGGAAATGCCCACGTTGCCCTGAGCGCGTTGCTGGGTTATCTGCACCGCACCCAGAAAAAGGGCGTGGAGCGGCTGAAGATCGTGCACAGCTATGCAGAGGCTCAGTATATGCAGCTTTCTCCGGTGACCCGGGCCAACCTGGAGCTCACCGAGACCATGCGGGGCCGGGAAAAACGGGGTACCCTGCTTTGGGTGCTGGACAAGACCCAGACCGCCATGGGCAAACGGCTGATGCGCGCCTGGCTGGAACAGCCGCTGGTGAACGCCGGGGCCATCAACGCCCGGCTGGACTGTGTGCAGGCGCTGTACAATGAGAACATCCAGCGGGCCGAGATCATCGAAGCGCTGTCCCATGTGTTTGACATGGAGCGGCTGATGACCCGCACGGTGTACGGCTCGGCCACCCCGAAAGAGATCTACGCCCTGGCCAGCACCTGCACCCAGCTGCCCATTTTGAAGCAGCTGGCGGCGGGCTGCAACTGCCCGGAGCTGGAGCAGCTGGCCCAGCGCATCGACCCGCTGGAGGACATCCGGGACCGCATCTTTGCGGCTCTGGAAGAGGAGACCCCCTCCACCTTGAAAGAGGGCGGCGTCATCAAGGCGGGGTATAACCCCGAAGTGGACGAACTGCGGGACATCGTGCACGGCGGCAAGGGCTATCTGTCCCAGCTGGAAGCCCGCATGAAAGAGGAGACCGGCATCCGCACCCTGAAAGTGGGTTACAACCGGGTGTTCGGCTATTATCTGGAAGTGAGCAAATCCTTCGTGGACCAGGTGCCCGCAAACTTTGTGCGCAAACAGACCCTGGCCAACGCGGAGCGCTACATCACCGACGAGCTGAAACAGCTGGAAAGCAAGATCCTGGGGGCCAACGAGCGTCTGCTGGCATTGGAGCGGCAGCTGTTCGAGGAGCTTTTGCAGGATATTTCCGCCCAGATGATCCGGGTGCAGAACACCGCCAGCGGTGTAGCCCAGCTGGACGTGCTCACCGCCCTGGCTGAGGTGGCGGTGAACAACAACTACGTGCGGCCGGTGGTGGACGACGGGGACGAACTGATCATTACCGAAGGCCGCCACCCGGTGATCGAGCAGATGCTCAAGGGCAGCCTGTTCGTGCCCAACAACACCCAGCTGGACTGCGGCGAAAACAACATGCTCATCATCACCGGCCCCAACATGGCCGGCAAATCCACCTACATGCGCCAGAATGCGCTGATCGCCCTGATGGCGCAGATCGGCAGTTTTGTTCCGGCACAGGCCTGCCGGGTAGGCGTGGTGGACGCCATCTTTACCCGGGTGGGCGCGTCGGACGATCTGGCGGCTGGTCAGTCCACCTTTATGGTGGAGATGACCGAGGTGGCAGAGATCTTACAGTACGCCACCAAAAAGAGCCTGGTCATCCTGGACGAGATCGGCCGGGGCACCTCCACCTTCGACGGCATGAGCATTGCCCGGGCGGTGGTAGAGCACATTGCCGGCCAGATCGGCTGCAAGACTCTGTTCGCCACCCATTACCACGAGCTGACCGAGCTGGAAAACACCATGGAATGCGTGAAGAACTACAACATCGCCGTGAAAAAGCGGGGCGATGACATCACCTTCCTGCGGCGCATCGTGCGGGGCCCGGCCGACGACAGCTACGGCATCCAGGTGGCAAAGCTGGCCGGCCTGCCGGACAGCGTGACCAAGCGGGCGAAAGAGGTGCTGCGGGCGCTGGAAGCCTCGGCACCCAAAAAGCAGCAGGTCCAGCAGCTGGACTTCGGGGTGGTGGAAGAAAACGCCAGCCCCGCACTGCCCAGCGAGATTTTGGACAAGCTGCGCCAGACCGATTTGAATACCCTCACAGGCATTGAGGGCTTGCAATTTTTGTGTGAGATCAAAAACGCACTGCAATAAGTGCAAAACGCACCCAAAAGGAGGGAAGAGCAGATGGCGGTCATCCATGTATTGGACAAGCACACGGCGGAACTGATCGCTGCCGGCGAGGTGGTGGAGCGTCCCGCCTCGGTGGTAAAAGAGCTGCTGGAAAACGCCATTGACGCCGGCGCAAAACAGGTCACCGTTACCATCGAGCGGGGCGGCGTTTCGCTGATCCAGGTGGCGGACAACGGCAGCGGCATCGAGGCGGAGTATATCTCCACCGCCTTCATCCGCCATGCCACCAGCAAGATCCAGACCGAGGCGGATCTGGAAAACATCCACACCTTAGGCTTCCGGGGGGAGGCGCTGGCATCCATTGCCAGCGTGGCCCGGGTGGAAGTGCTTACCCGCACCGAGCCGGATGAGTTCGCCTGCTGCTACCGCATCGAGGGCGGCCAGGAACTAGGAATGGAGCCGGGGGCCCGCCCGGTGGGCACCACCATCGCGGTGCGGGATCTGTTCTACAATACCCCCGCCCGGATGAAGTTTTTGAAAAAGGATTCCAGCGAGGGTACTTATGTGGGTGAGACCGTGGCCCGTGTGGCCCTGTCTCACCCGGAAGTGGGCATCTCTTTTATCCGTGAAGGTAAACTGCTTTACAAGACTCCGGGCAATGGGGATCTGCGCAGCGCCGTCTATGCAGTGCTGGGCAGAGACTTTGCCAAGGACCTTTTGGCGGTGGACACTGTCTCGGGCAATTACAAGGTCCATGGCCTGATCACGCCGCCCCGGGCCTGCCGGGCAAGCCGGGGGATGCAGTTCTTTTTCATCAATGGCCGGTTCGTCAAAAACCGCACTATGATGGCCGCCATGGAGAACGCCTACCGGGGCACCCTGATGCAGGGCAAGTTCCCAGGCTGTGTGCTGATGCTGGAAATGCCGCCCCAGCTGGTGGACGTGAACGTGCACCCTGCCAAGACCGAAGTGCGTTTTGCCCGGGAAAGCGACGTGTTCGACGCCGTTTACAGCGCGGTAAAGAATGCGCTGGGCCAGCCCGGCAGCGGGGAACAGCAATTCGCTTTCCAGCAGAGCAAAATGGAGGAAAAGCCCCAGCCGGAACAGGTGAAAATCGATCTCTCTACACCTGTAAAGCATCCTAGCTTTACAGGGTTTAAAGCATCTTCCGGGGCCGCCGCCCTGCCCGTTCGGGATGTTAACAGAGAATATCCGGCTGCCAGAGAGCCGGATGTGCCGGCGCCTCCGGTGCCAAAGGCTGTGCTGCCGGTGTGGCCGCAGGAATCGAAGGGCTTGCGCAGCGCTCCGCTGCCCTTGACCACCCGCCGCCCGGATACGCCCAGTGTGGAAAAAGCGGCGGAAGAGGAGAAGCTGCCGGTGAGCGCTCCCGAAGCGCCCGCTCCCAATAGCTTTGAGAAATTTGCGAAAAGTGAAACCCCGCCCGCTGCGCCGGAGGATGAGAAAACCGAGAAGGCTGTGGACGCTGTGGCCGAAACGCCCCGGCAGGAGACCTTCGCGCCGGAACCGGAGACTCAGCCGCTGCAATATGTGGGCGAGGTGTTCAAAACCTACATCATCACCCAGCGGGGCCAGGAGATGTGCCTCATTGACAAACACGCCGCCCACGAGCGGATCCTGTTTGAGCGCCTGGCCGAGACCTATGGCAATGTGAGCAGCCAGCTGCTGCTGATGCCGGTGACGGTGAATCTTTCCGCCGAGGAAAAGACCGCTCTGCTGGAAAACGAGCAGCTGCTGAAGAATGCAGGCGTGGAAGCCGAGGACTTCGGCGGCAGCACCATGGTGGTGCGGGCAGTGCCTGCGGACGTGGAAGTCACCGACGTGGAGGCGCTGCTCTGCGAGCTGGCGGCAAAGCTGGCCAAAGGCAGCAAGGACGCCCTCAACGAAAAGACCGAATGGGTGCTGCACTCCATTGCCTGCCGGGCAGCCATCAAGGCGGGCGACCGCACCGACAGCCGGGAGCTGCTGGAACTGGCCCAGAACATTCTGGATGGCAAGATCCCGCCGTTCTGCCCCCACGGCAGGCCGGTGGTGCTGAAATTGACGAAAAAGGAGCTGGAAAAGCAGTTTGGCCGGATTGGATAAACCCCGTGTGCTCGCCATTGGCGGGCCCACCGCATCGGGCAAGACCAGCCTTTCGGTGGCCCTTGCCAAACAGTTTAACGGCGAGATCATCTGCGCCGACTCCATGCAGATCTACCAGGGGCTGGACATTGGCACCGCCAAGGTCACCCCGGAAGAGGTGGAGGGCGTGCCCCATCACATGGTGGGCTTTCTGGAACCCCAGACTCCATTCAGCGTGGCGGATTTTGTGGAAATGGCCGACGGCTGCATCCGGGAGATCTCTGCCCGGGGCCGGCTGCCCATCCTGGTGGGAGGCACCGGCCTGTACATCGAAAGCCTGCTGAAAGGCGTGCGGTTTGCCGAGCAAAAGACCGACCCGGCCCTGCGCCGGCAGCTGGAAGAGCAGGCAGCCCGGGAGGGCGTCGAGGCCATGCACGACAAGCTGACCCAGGTGGACCCGGAATACGCCGCCACCGTGCATCCCAATAATCTGGGCAGGGTGCTGCGGGCGCTGGAGCTGTATTATGCCACCGGCGTGACCATGACTCAGCAGCGGGAACAGTCGCTGCCTTCGCAGCCGCCCTATGACAGCCTTTTGTGCTGCCTGGGCTTTGCGGACCGGGCGGCGCTGTACCAGCGGATCGACCTGCGGGTAGACCAAATGATGGAACAGGGCATTCTGCGGGAGGCCCAGCTGGTGTACGACCACCGGGATACCTACCGCACGGCGGCCCAGGCCATCGGATACAAGGAATTCTTCCCGTATCTGGCGGGCCAGGCGGAACTTGCCAGCTGTGTGGATAAGCTCAAGCAGGCCTCCCGCAACTATGCAAAACGGCAGCTGACCTGGTTTCGCCGCATGGAGGGCGTGGCCTGGCTGGAAGCGGGCCAGCCGGATACCCTGGCCCAGGCCCAGCATGCGATCTGCCAGCGCTGGCCCGATCTTGCCTGAATCACAAACAACACAACCGAAGCAAAACAAAGGGGGCGTGGGCATTGCGTAGTCCCAAACAAAAAATAGCCACCGTGCTGGTGGCAGTGCTTTTGGCCGCACCGGCGCTGTATCTTGGCATCCAGGCCTTTGCCATCGTGAACCGGCCCTACCGCACCGAGACCGCCATCGAATACGATATGTCTGACAGCCTGCTGGCGGACGGCTATCTGGTGTTCGATCAGGTGCAGGTGGAGGGCGCGGGTAATCTGGGGTATCTTGTGGAAAATGGCGAGCGTGTGTCCGCCGGGACCCAGGTGGCCGAGGTATACACCGACGAGGCCCAGGCCAGGAGCCGCCAGCAGCTGGAAGAACTGAATGTGCAGATCGACCTGCTGGAAAAATCCGAAAACACCGGCGGCACCGATGTGGACATGCTTCTGCGGGAGCAGACCAACGCCTTGTACGATCTGCTGGATCAGATCGACTCCCAGCAATACAGCCAGATCACGGAAAGCGCTAACGAGTATCTGCTGGCGGCCAATAAGATGCAGATCATGACCGGCCAGGTGAACAACTTTTCCGCTGCCCGGGCGGCGCTGGAAGAGCAGAAGGCTCAGGCGGAAGCCCAGCTGGGGCAGCCTGCGGCCATCAACGCACCGGCTGGCGGGTACTTTATCTCGGCGGATTCCGGTGATTTTTTGAGCTACACCGCAGAGCAGCTGGACCAGATGGACCCGGCAGCGTTGCAAGCGGCGATCCAGCAAAGCGAGGGCGTGGCGCCCATGGCCGGCGCGGGTAAGGTCGTCACCAGCTACACCTGGCGTTTTTACGGGGTGTGCACGGCACAGGAAAGCGAAAAGTTTGCGAACGTGACAGAGGTGAACATCAGCTTCCCCGGCGAGGCGGAAAAGGTGCTGCCCGCCACCGTGGAGTCGGTGGAGGTAAACGAGGAGCAAGGGCTGGCCAAGTTCGTGATCCGCTGCGAATATGTGGGGGCGGACGTGCTGTCCCTTTCCAAGGCGCAGGCTCAGATCGACTTCCAGTCCTACGAGGGCATCCGCATCGACGCCCGGGCGCTGCACATCGTGGACGGCGAAAAAGGCGTTTATGTCAAATACGGCAACCTGGCCCGCTGGCGCAAGATCAATATCATCTATCAAAACGACGAATACCTGCTGATCGAAAAGGGCGGCAAGGTGGGCACCGACAACGAGGTGCGCCTGTTCGACGAGGTGATCGTGGAGGGCACCGACCTGCGGGATGGCAAGATCCTTTCCTAACACAGCGAAAGCCGGGCATAGCAGCCCGGCTTTCGCTGCTTTTCCGGGGCAAAACGGAGCAATTGCAAATTTTGGGTACAAAACGATAAAATTTTCGCTTTGTTTGTTGACAGACCGCCGGAAAACAGGGATAATATATACTAACTGATTCTATAGTTTTCGTTTGATGATTTTTAACCATCTAACCAATGGAAGGAGCAATGGAAGATGTTTGATAAAGTAAAGAGCATGTTGGGCGTAGGGGAAGAGGATACCGACGATTACTACGATACCGACGATATGTTCATCAACCCCTCCCGCGGCGGCGCCATGCCGGAAGAGGACTACCCCCAGGAACCCACTCCCGGCAAGCGCAACAAGGTGGTAAACATCAACGCCACCACCCAGCTGCAGGTCGTGCTGGTAAAGCCCGAGCGCTTTGACGACGCCAGCACCGTGGCGGATCACCTGAATGCGAAGCGCACCGTAGTGCTGAACCTGGAATCCACCAACAAAGAAGTGTCCCGCCGTTTGGTGGACTTTTTGTCCGGCGTGGCCTATGCCAACAACGGCCAGATCAAGCGTGTTGCCAACAGCACCTTCATCATCACCCCCTATAACGTGGATATCATGGGCGATTTGTTGGACGAGCTGGAGAGCAATGGCGTATTCTTCTGATCGTCAACCGGCCAAACGGGGCTTCCACCCGCCGCAGAATGACCAGGAGCGCCTGGTGATGCGCCGGGCGGAGGACCTCTGCACCATTGCCCAAAAGCGGGGCATCGCCCGTTACAGCGGCTTTTTGAGCGATCGGGAACAGGAGCTGGCCCAGGCGGCCATGAACCGGCTCGGGTGCAGCGAATATACCTTTGACGGCGGCTATCCACAGGCAGAACGCAAACTGCTGTGCATCGAACCGGCGGGCGCTTACAGCGAGCCGCCGATTCGTTGCGTTAAGGTGGAATGCGTGCTGAAGGCCAGCGCCGACCAGGGCCCCTCCCACAAGGACTATATGGGGGCCGTTTTGGGCCTTGGCCTGGAGCGGGACTGCCTGGGGGATATCCTGCTGGACCCGGATGCCCCGGGCACTGCCTATGTGTTTTTGCTGGAGCGCATTGAGCCGCTTCTTTGCGAAGAACTGACCAGTGTGGGCCGGTATCTGGCCAGCACACAGCCGTTTTACGGCCAGGTGCCCTGCGCCACGGTGGAGCGGGAGCTGCAAACGGCTACCGTTTCCTCCCTGCGGGCAGACGCGGTGCTGGCGGCGATGCTGCATTGCAGCCGCTCCCAGGCCTGCGCGATCCTGCGGGCGGGGCAGCTGGAGATCAACCACATGGCGGTGAGCGACCCCCATGCCGCCGTTTATGAGGGCGACCTTTTTACAGTGCGCGGCAAAGGCCGTTTCCGGCTGGAAAGCCTGGGCGGGAAAAGCCGCAAGGACCGGTTGTTTATTACATTTTTTCAATATTGATACCAGAATGACAGCACTGGAGGAATAACATTATGATCACACCGCAGGAAATCCGCACCGTGACCTTTGACAAAGTCATGCGTGGCTATCGCCCCGAGGATGTGGACGCGTTTTTGCAGCAGGTGGCCCAGGATATGGAGCAGCTGGCTGCCGAAAACGCCGACAAAGAGAAGAAGATGTATATCCTGGCGGAAAAGATCGAGGAATACCGCCGGGACGAGGATAACCTGAAGACCGCTCTGCTGAACGCACAGCGCATGGGCGAAAACGTAATCCGCGAAGCAAAGCAGAAGGCGGAGTCTATGCTGCGGGAGGCGGGCATCCGGGCCGATACCCTGACCCGGGTGGCCAATGAGCAGGTGGAAGAGCAGGAAGAAGAGCTGGCACGGGTCAAAGCGGAAGTTGCCCGCTTCAAAAACGACATCCTGGGCATGTACAAGCAGCACATCGAGCTGCTGAGCATGCTGCCGGAGGAAGAGGCGCCCGCCGAGGAGCCGCTGGAGGAAGTGGAAGCAGCGCAGGAGCCGCAGGCCCCCGCTGCCCCGGCAGCGCCCGTGGAAGAGGCTGCGCCTGCATACGAGCCGGAACCGGCCCCTGAAAAGGCTGCCGAGCAGTTCCCGGATCTGGCGCAGCTGTACAGCCAGGACACCACCCCCGCCGAGGAACCGCAGGCAAATGAGGCCGATGCGTTCTTCGGCCAGGCCTTTGACACGGAAGGGTTTGCCGAGCAGTCCTTTGACGCACCTGCTCCCGCCGCCGTGCCCGCTGCAGACGAAGAAGCGGTGTTCCAGGGCTTTAAGGGGATCAAATTCAGCGATTGATCTTAATGCAAACAGGCGAAACGCAAGAAGGCATCGGGCGAAAAAACGTCCGATGCCGCTGTTTGAAACCCTGCAGAATAGGAGAACGCTTATTTTGGTATATACGCTTGTTACCATCGCTGTTACCGCCGCACTGGTGGCGGTGGACCAGCTCATCAAGTTTTGGGCCACGGCCAACCTTGCGCCGGTGGGCTCGATGCCCTTGATCCCCGGCGTGGTGGAGCTGCGGTATTATCTGAACGATGGGGCCGCATTCAGCAGCTTTTCCGGCCGGCAGACCTTTTTGATCTTGTTCACCGGCGCAGCCTTGCTGGTGGTGGCCTGGTACCTGCTGTTCAAGCGGCCGGCGGCCAAACTGGAGTACGCGGCCTGGCTGCTGGTGCTGGCCGGCGGCATCGGCAATCTGATCGACCGGGTGATGAACCAGCAGGTGGTGGATTACATCAATCTGCTGTTTATCCGCTTTGCGATCTTCAACTTTGCGGATATTCTGGTGTGCACCGGCATCGGGCTGCTGGTTTTGAATCTGATCTTGGAAGAGGTATCCGCCCGCAGGCAAAAGAACAAGGAGCAGGATGGAGAAATTTGAGTTTTTGATCGCACCGGAACAGGCGGGCGTCCGGCTGGATCGCTTTTTGGCCGATCAGGACACCGGCCTTTCCCGCAGTGCGCTGCAGCAGCTGCTGGAAAAGGGCAGCGTGCTGTGCGACGGCAGCCCGGCTGCCAAAAATCAAAAAACGCGGCAGGGCCAGCGCATCGAATTGCAGGTGCCCCAGGCCCAGCCGCTGGACGCGGTGCCCCAGGACATCCCGGTGGAGATCGTATATGAGGACGACTATCTGCTGGTGGTGAACAAGCCCAAGGGGATGGTGGTGCATCCGGCGCCGGGCAATCCGGACGGAACGCTGGTGAACGCGCTGCTCTACCACTGTGCGGGGCGGCTGTCCAGCATTGGCGGGGTGATCCGCCCCGGTATCGTGCACCGCATCGACAAGGACACCAGCGGCCTTTTGGTGGTGGCCAAGGACGATGCCACCCACACCGCCCTGTCGGAACAGATGGCGGTGCACAGCATCAACCGGGTGTACCACGCCGTGGTGTACGGGGGCTTTAAGCAGCCGGAGGGCTTTGTGGAAGCGCCCATCGGCCGCCACAAGACCGACCGCAAAAAGATGGCGGTGACACAGCAGAATTCCAAATACGCATATACCGCCTACAAGGCCCTTGCACGGTACAACGGCTTTACCCACATCGAGTGCCGTCTGCGCACCGGCCGCACCCATCAGATCCGGGTGCATATGGCCAGCATCGGCCATCCGGTGGCGGGCGACCCGGTCTATGGGCCGAAAAACGTGATCAAAAGCCTGGGCGGCCAATGCCTCCATGCAAAAACGCTGGGGTTCGTGCATCCGGCCACCGGGGAGTATCTGGAATTTGACAGCCCCCTGCCGGAGTATTTTACACAGTTTTTGCGTTCGCTGGGAAAGGAACAGGAATGATCGAAACACTAAAGGACATTTTGGTAGTGTGCGACATGGATAACACGCTCCTTACCGCAAAAGAAGGCATCCCAGCCTGCAACCGGGCAGCCATCCAGCTGTTCCAGGCATTGGGCGGGCGCTTTACCGTGGCCACCGGCAGGCCGGTGGAGTCCGTGCGCGCGGCGCTGGATGGGCTGAAGTTGTCCTGCCCGGCCATCACCTGCGGCGGGTCGGTGCTGTACGATTTTCAAACCGAGGAAGTGCTCGTGCAGCACAGCCTGGATGAATCGTCCGCCCGGCAGGCGATCCTGGATGTGATGCAGCGCTTCCCGGACGTGGGCGTGGAGGTCATGGTGGAAGAGGGCCGCGTGTATGTGGTCCAGGCCAACCAGTATACCACTGCCCATGTGCAAAACGAGAAGATGAGTCATGTGATGTGCCCGCTGGACCGGGTGCCTTCCCATTGGGCGAAGGTGGTTTTTGCGGCCAATCCCGTAATGCTGGCACAGGTACAGGAGCTCATCGGCAAAACTACCTATCCAAACATCTATTTTCTACCGACGAATTTTATCTATTTTGAGATCATGCCGCAGAACGTGGGCAAGGCCCAGGCGCTGAGCGAGCTCTGCCGCCGGGAGCTGATGGGCCTGGAAAACGTGATCGTGATCGGAGACTATTTCAATGATATGGACCTGATGCGCCAGGCGGGCCGCTCGGTGGCAGTGGGCAACGCCCCACCAGAGGTAAAAGCAATTGCGGATGAGGTCGTTTCAAGGTGTATGGATGGCGGTGTCGGGGAGTATTTGTATTCCCTGGTCAAACGCTATACCTAAGATAAATGGAGGTCATGATGGACAAGAATACGGTGAAAGAATTGCAGCGCAAGGCAAATCAGGTGCGCCAAAGCGTGATCGAAGAGGTCTATTCCGCAAAGTCCGGTCATCCGGGCGGTTCTCTCTCGATTTCTGATACCCTGACGTACCTGTATCATGTGGAGATGCGGGTAGACCCGGCGAATCCTCACTGGGAAGAGCGGGACCGGCTGGTGCTTTCCAAGGGACACACCTGCCCGGCGCTGTATGCAGTGTTGGCGCAGAAGGGTTTCTTTGACGCAGAGGAGCTGAAAAAGTTCCGCCATACCGGTGCAATGCTGCAAGGACATCCCGATATGAAGGGCACGCCGGGCGTGGATATGAGCACCGGCAGCCTGGGCCAGGGCATTTCGGCCGCGGTGGGCATGGCTGTGGCCGGCAAGGTGAAACACGCCGGTTGGCGGGTGTTCACCATTCTGGGCGACGGCGAGCTGGAGGAAGGCCAGGTATGGGAGGCTGCAATGTTTGCCGCCCATCATAAGCTGGACAACCTGATCGCCGTGGTGGACAACAACAACCTGCAGATCGACGGCAAGGTGAGCGACGTCTGCTCGGTGTATCCCATCGATGAGAAGTTCCGCGCGTTTGGCTGGGAGGTATTCACCGCGGATGCCCATGACTTTGAGAGCCTGGAAAAGGCGTTCCAGGCGGCTAAGGCCGTGGAGGGCAAGCCCAGTGTGATCCTGCAGCATTCCGTGAAGGGCAAGGGCGTTTCCTATATGGAAGACCAGGCCGGCTGGCACGGCAAGGCCCCCAACGAGCAGCAGTATGAACAGGCAATGGCGGAACTGAAGGCAGCCGCGGCAGAACTGGAGGTATAAAATGGCAGACGTGAAGAAAATCGCTACCCGTGAGAGTTATGGCCGTACCCTGGCGCAGCTGGGCGCGGAGAACGAGCGCGTGGTGGTGCTGGATGCAGATCTGGCGGAATCTACCAAGACCTGTGTGTTCCAGGCCCAGTTCCCGGAGCGCCATTTTGACTGCGGCATCGCAGAGGGCAACATGGCCTCTATTGCGGCGGGCCTGGCTGCCGCCGGCATGATCCCCTACTTTTCCAGCTTTGCCATGTTCGCCGCCGGGCGTGCTTACGAGCAGATCCGAAACTCCATCGGCTACCCGCACCTGAACGTGAAGATCTGCGCTTCCCATGCGGGCATCTCGGTGGGTGAGGACGGCGCGACCCATCAGTGCGTGGAAGACATCGCCCTGATGCGCAACATCCCCGGCATGGTCATCGTGAACCCTGCCGACGACACCGAAGCCAGCCAGGCTGTGCGGGCGATCGCCGATTGGAACGGCCCCGTTTACATGCGTTTGGGCCGTCTGGCCGTGCCGGTGATCAACGATCCCGAGACCTATCACTTCGAGATCGGCAAGGCTGTCACCCTGCGGGAAGGCAAGGATGTGACCATCATTGCCACCGGCCTGATGGTGGCCCGTGCCATGGAAGCGGCTGACCAGCTGGAACAGCAGGGCATCTCGGTGCGGCTGATCAACATGCACACCATCAAGCCCATCGACAAGGAGGCCATCGTGAAGGCCGCCCAGGAGACCGGCCGCATCGTTACCGCTGAGGAACACAGCGTGATCGGCGGCCTGTACAGCGCCGTCTGCGAGACCCTGCTGGAGACCGACAACGGCAGCTGCAAGGTGCGCCCTGTGGCTGTGATGGATCAGTTCGGCCAGTCCGGCCCTGCTGAGGAACTGCTCACCCTGTATGGCCTGACCGCCGAGAACATCGTGGCCAAAGCCAAGGAAGTCCTGGCCTGATCAAACGGAATGACTGGGGCAGCGCTGTTTGATGCAGCCCACAAAAAAGAGAATATAAAAAGCCAAAAGGGCGTGCTGTCTGCAACATTGCAGACAGCACGCCCTTTTTGTTTTATTAAGGGGCCGACTATCGAAAAACTGGGTATGTCGAAAAAAGCAGGCCGTTGAATGGCAATATTTTCGTGGAACTTTACAAACAAAGTTCAAATTCTGTGCTATAATAAAGGAAAAAAGGGTATCAGGGCATGGATATGGATGGAAACGGCGAAACGCACAGCAGAAAGCGGAACACAAAATGGATGCTGGGGCTGTGTGCCGCAGCCTGGCTGACGGTCCTGGCAGGGGCGTTTCTTTTTGCAACGCCCTTTTGGCAGCTTGGCTACCGGACGGTCGCCTCTACGCCTTTTCAGGTGCAGGAGATGTTCCGGGTAGAGCTGAATTCTGCCGATGCGGCGGCGCTGTGCAGCCTGCCGGGCATCGGGGAGAAAAAGGCCCAGGCGATCCTGCGCTACCGGGAGGAGCATGGCCCCTTCCAAAGCCTGGAAGAGCTGGAACAGGTGGAGGGCATCTCCCGCAAAAATGTGGAATCCTGGCAAGACCGGCTCTATATCCAACCGGAAAACACGGCAAAGTGAGGTAATACACAGATGGCAGCGAATCCTATTTTTATCAACCGGGAACTGAGTTGGCTGGACTTCAACAAACGGGTGCTGGCGCTGAGCAAGGACAAGACCGTCCCTTTGGCGGAGCAGATGAAATTTGCGGCGATCTACGGCAGCAACCTGGATGAATTTTTTATGGTGCGGGTGGGCTCGCTCTATGACCGCACGCTGCTGAAAAACGAGATCACCGAAAACAAGACCAACATGACCGCCGCCCAGCAGCTTCAGGCCATTATGCCCAAAACGGGGGAGCTGCAGGAACAGTGCGATAAGTATGTGGCAAAGCTGTTTGAAAACCTGGAAAAGATCGGCTATAAAAAGATCAACTTTGAGGCGCTGAGCAAGGAGGATGAAAAGTTCTGGAAGAAGTATTTTCAGAACGAGCTGTTCCCGGTGCTGTCGCCCCAGATCATCGACCACCGCCATCCTTTCCCGTTTTTGCGCAACCAGGAGATCTATCTGTGCGCCACATTGAAAGGCAAGGGCGAGGCGACGGTATCCTATGCGATCCTGCCCATTGGCAACCAGTTTGAGCGGATCCTGTATCTGAAAAAGGAGGATGCGGTCTATTATGGACTGGCAGAGGAGCTGATCCTGCACTTTGCGGAGCTGGTATTCCCCACGCTGCAAAAAAAGTGCCTGTTCCGCATTACCCGCAATGCGGACATCACCGCAAAAGAAGGCATGTTCGATCAGGACATCGACTACCGCCAGGTGATGAGCGAGTTGCTGAAAAAACGGCGGAAGCTGGCGGCGGTGCGCATCCAGTTCTGGAAGCAGCCCGCCCAGGAGATCCAGTCCTATCTGTGCGAAAAGCTGGTACTGCCCGGCAACCAGTGCTTTGCGCAGACCAGCCCGCTGGACCTGTCTTTCTTCTTTAAACTCACCGGCCGGCTGCAAAGCGAGGGATATACCCAGTTGTTTTATCCGCCGGCAAAACCGATGCAGGCGCCCCACGGCTACAAGCTGGGCAGCGAAGTGCGCAAACACGACGTGCTCATCGCGTACCCCTACCAGAGCATGCGGCCTTTCATCAAGATGCTGCTTGCCGCCGCCTTTGATCCGGAGGTCATCTCCATCAAGATGACCCTGTACCGCATGGCGCGGGATTCCCAGATCGTGCAGGCGCTGATCGCCGCCGCCGAAAACGGCAAGGAAGTCGTGGCGGTGGTGGAACTGCGGGCCCGGTTTGACGAGCAGAACAACATCGACTGGTCCAAGCAGTTGGAAGAAGCGGGCTGCACCGTGCTGTATGGCCTGGATGACTACAAAGTCCACTCCAAGCTGACCCTGATCACCCGCCGCACCCAAAACGGGTATCACTACACCACCCAGATCGGTACCGGCAACTACAACGAAAAGACCAGCGAGCAGTATACCGACCTTTCCTATGTGACCACCCGGCCGGAGATCGGCGAGGAAGCCGCGGCGGTGTTCAACAACCTGGCGGTGGAACGGCTGACGGCGCACACCAGCCATCTTGTGGTGGCGCCGCTCTGCTTCAAGAGCGTCCTGCTGGAAGAGATGGACCGGGAGATCGAAAAAGCAAAACGGGGCGAACCGGCACGCATCATCATCAAGAACAACTCCCTCAGCGACAAAGACGTGATCGAAAAGCTGTCGGAAGCCTCCTGCGCCGGGGTTCCCATTGACATGGTGGTCCGTGGCATCTGCTGCATTCGGGCGGGCGTTCCCGGGTATACCGAAAACCTGCGGGTGCGCAGCATCGTGGGGCGGTATCTGGAACATTCCCGCATCTACTCCTTTGGCGACGGCGGGAACATGCGCATCTATATGGCCTCCGGCGATTTCTTGACCCGCAACACAGAGCGCCGGGTGGAGGTAGGCCTTAAAGTACCCGACCCCATCATTGCCGCAAAGCTGCGCAAGATCGTGGATCTGGAACTGGCGGATAACGTGAACGCCCGGGAGATGAAACCGGACGGCAGCTATTCCAAAGTAAAGCCGAATCCCGGTGACCCCAGAGTGGACAGCCAGATGGAACTGTACAATCTGTTCAAGGACGATTTTGGAACAGCCATTTCGGAAGAACCCGCTCCCAAAGAGAGTAAGCAAGGCTTTTTCCAGCGGTTGGGCCAGCTGTTCCGGCGCAAATAACAAATACGACTCATAAGGCACAGGGCAAAAGCAGGGAACGTTTCGCTTTTGCCCTGTGTTTTTGTTGTCTGCCGTAAATAGTCTGGGGGATACTTTTCCGCCGTTTCGCATATGCATGATACCAGTTGAAGTTTGAAAAAACGGGGGAAAGGTCATGTGGAAGATCAGTCAATCAGACGCGGCAAAGGACGTTCTGCCCACGGCGGCGGAGATGAAGCAGGCATTCCGCTTGCCGGAACAAAAGCAGACAGACCCGGCGGGGCCCAACTATATCGTGTGGATGCAGGGGCTGATCTGCCTGCTGATGCTTGGGGCGGTGCTGTTTACCAGGCAGTTTCAGCCGGACCTGTATCAGAGTTTTCGCGCGGGATACCAGCAGGCCCTCAGCCAGGGGGTGCAGCTTTCCGGCACGGAAGAGCTGGTCAAGTTTGCCAATGGCGCCATGGAGGACGTACGGGTGAAAACCAAGCAGGCAATGGCCAGCCTGGAGACCCAGCTGGCGGAAAGCAGCCCCACTGCCTCGGTGGGCCTTGGCGCGGGCGGCACGGTGAGCGGGAAAAAGCCCAAAACGCCCCCGGCGGGCTGTTCGCTGGAAAGCTATCTTCCCAAGCAGACCCTCGGCCAGCCGCTAGCAGAGTATTGGCTGAGTTCCGGCTATGGCTGGCGCAAGGACCCGTTCACCGGCAATTGGGATTTTCATCGGGGCAGCGACCTGGCGGCGGCGGAAGGCACCCCAATCCACCCGGCTCTGCCGGGGGTCATTCAAAAAAGTTCTTACAACAGCTCCTATGGAAATTATGTGCTGGTGCTCCACGATAACGGCGTGGCCACCCGGTACTGCCATATGCAGTATGTGTTCGTGCGGCAAGGCGAGCGGGTGACAGCGGAGGACATCCTGGGCACCGTTGGCCAGACCGGGGCGGCCACCGGGCCTCATCTGCACTTTGAGCTGATGCATGACGATGTGCGCTACGATCCGGCCGGGGCTTTGGAGCTGTGATCCGGTTTCGCTATCCCATCCTGATGCTTGCGGGGCTTTGGGTCATGCTCTACCGGGATCACCTGGGCCTGGTGCGCATCAGCTTGCTGTGTTCGCTGCTGCATGAAAGCGGGCACCTGCTGGTGTGGTGGAAGATGACCCATAAACTGCCGGAGCTGATCCTGTCGCCCCGGGGCATTGGGCTGGCCATCTGGGACACGCCGCTGTCCCTCCGGCAGGAGAGCTGGCTGGCGGCGGCCGGCCCGGCCATGAATTTTCTGCTGGCGGCGGCAAGCTGGGCGGTGCTGAACCAAAAAGCAAGCTATTGGGGCTACTATTTTATGGGCACGAATTTGCTGGTGGGGCTGTTTAACCTGCTGCCTTTTGGTGATTTGGACGGAAAACGCCTCTGGAAGAATTTATTGGGGCGATAAAATTGCATTTCTTGCACAAATCAGTTACAATAAAAAGTACTGTTTGAATGTGGAGGAATGAAAACAAGTGTTTGATCCAAAACTGAAGGAAGCCCTGGCCCGGGTACAGAAGCCCGGCCGCTACACCGGCGGCGAGCCTGGCTGCGTAATAAAAAACAAAGACGAAGTGGACCTGCGCTTTGCGTTCTGCTTTCCGGACACCTACGAGGTGGGCATGTCCTTTTTGGGCATGAAGATCCTGTACGAGCTGCTCAACGAGCACCCCCGCTGGTGGTGCGAGCGCGCCTTTATGCCCTGGCTGGACATGAAGGAGGAGATGGAGCGGCTGCATCTGCCCACCTATGCGCTGGAAAGCAAGGACCCGCTGACTGCCTTTGACATCGTGGGCTTTACCCTGCAATACGAATTGTCCTACACCAACATCCTGGCCATGCTGGATATGGCGGGCATCCCGCTGTACAGCAAGGACCGGGACGAGAGCTGGCCGCTGGTCGTGGCCGGCGGTCCCTGCGTGTGCAACGCCGAGCCCATCGCCGATTTTATCGACATGATGATGCTGGGCGAGGGCGAGCTGCAGCTGCCGGAAGTCTGCGCCACGGTGGAGCAGGCCAAAAAGGAAGGCATCAGCAAAAAGGAACTGCTGCGCCGCCTTGCCAAGATCGAAGGCTGCTATGTGCCCAGCTTTTACGATGTGACCTACCAGGAGGACGGCCGCATCCAGGCCGTCACCCCCAACGAGCCCTGCGCCCCGGCGGTGGTGCACAAGGCCATCATCAAGGATATGAACTCCCAGAAGCTGCCCACCAACTTTGTGGTGCCCATGGTGGGCGCGGTGCATGACCGTGCCCAGATCGAGGTGCTGCGGGGCTGTGTGCGCGGCTGCCGCTTCTGCCAGGCGGGCTTCATTTACCGGCCCATGCGCCAGAGGGATGCCCAGCTGCTGAACCGGGCGGCCCAGGACCTGTGCGCCAACACCGGCTATGAAGAGATCAGCCTGACCAGCCTGTCCACCTCGGACCACGGCCAGCTGGAAGAACTGCTGGACGATATGGCCCCCTGGACGGAAAAAGAGCATGTGAGCATTTCGCTGCCCTCGCTGCGCATTGATAACTTCACCGAGAGCCTGATCGAAAAGACCACAAAAGTGCGCAAGAGCGGCCTGACCTTTGCGCCCGAGGCCGGCACCCAGCGCCTGCGTGATGTGATCAACAAGAACATCACCTGGGAAGAGATCGAAAAGACCTGCAATCTGGCGTTCAAGGCGGGCTACACCTCGGTGAAGCTGTACTTTATGATGGGCCTGCCCACCGAGACGCTGGAGGATATCGAGGGCATTGCCAAGACTGCCCAGCAGATCGTGGAGCTGTACTATGCCAATCCCGATAAGCCCAAGGTCCGCAGCGTGCAGGTGACCATCAGCTGTGCCTGCTTTGTGCCCAAGCCCCACACCCCCTTCCAGTTCGTTCCCCAGGACACCGAGGAGATGCTGCGGGAGAAGCAGCAGCACCTGCTGCACAGCGTTCACAGCAAAAAGATCCATGTGAACTACCACGACAGCAAGACCAGCTTTTTGGAGGCGGTGTTCGCCAAGGGCGACCGCCGTCTGGCCCCGGTGATCGAAGCCGCTTACCGCAAGGGCTGCGTGTTTGACGGCTGGGATGAGTGCTTCCAGTACGATACCTGGATGGAGACCTTCCAGCAGTTCGGCCTGGACACCGCTTTCTATGCCAACCGGATGATCGGCCTGGACGAGGTGACCCCCTGGAGCCACCTGGATTACGGCATCAGCCACGAGTTCCTGGTGCGGGAGTACAAAAAGGCCACCCAGGCCCAGACCACCCAGCCCTGCAACCGGGTGTGCAGTGCCTGCGGCGCAAACAAATTGTTAGGAGGTGCCTGCTTTGACTACAGTAAGGATCTGGTTCACTAAAACAGGGGAGGCCTCTTACATCTCGCTGCTGGACCTGCAGCGGGTGATGCAGCGCTCGCTGAAGCGCAGCGCACTGCCGGTGTGGTACACCATGGGCTTTAACCCCCATATCTATATGACTTTTGCCAGCCCCCTGCCTCTGGGCCAGGAAAGCCTGGTGGAGAGCGTGGACGTGAAGACCGCGCAGGATCCAGTGGACCTTGAAACCTGGCAGCAGGCTTTGAGCAAGGTGATGCCGCTGGGCATCCAGGTCACCAAGGTGGCCCGGCCTGCCCACAAGGCGGAGGAGATCAAGTTTGCCCGCTACCGGGTGGTCCTGCCCGCCGGAGCAAAGACCAGCCTGGAGGACTACAACCAGCGGGAAAGTGCCGTGGTCATGAAAAAGACCAAGCGGGGCCAGAAGGCCATCGAGCTGAAAGAGTACCTGCCGAAGGTGGCGTATGAAGAGCAGGACGGCCAGCTGAAGATCGAGCTGCTGCTGCCTGCGGGGGAGGGCACGAACCTGAACCCCAGCTTGTGGCTGACCTTCCTGCAGGACAACTGCGGGCTGAATATCACCGAGGCCTCTGTGCTGCGCACCCACCTGCTTTTGGAAAATATGCAGGATTTCAGCTAAAAAGCACTTGCAAAGCATATTCAGTTGTGCTATACTTTTTAGGCGTTAGTGTTCGCTGGCACCCCCCAGCGGAGTTAATGTATATCATTAAACGGACGGTCCTCTACCATGCACTGTGCATCGGGTATGAACGTCTACAAAAATGGAGGATTTTACAATGGACGCAATGAAGATTATCACCGAGGGCATGATCAAAGAGAATCAGCCCAAGTTCGAGATCGGCGACACCGTTCGCGTTTCTGTTCGCATCAAGGAAGGCGAGCGTGAGCGTATCCAGGCCTTCGAGGGCACTGTGATCGCCAAGAAGCACGGCGGCGTTGCTGAGACCTTCACCGTTCGCCGTTCTTCTTACGGCGTTGGTGTGGAGCGTGTGTTCCCCGTGAACTCTCCCTTCGTTGAGAAGGTGGAGGTCATCCGCCGTGGTAAGGTTCGCCGCGCTAAGCTGTTCTATCTGCGTGGTCGTACCGGCAAGGCTGCCAAGGTTAAGGAACAGATCTGATAATCTGCAAAAAAGGGACAATGTATATTGTCCCTTTTTTCGTTATGTGGTAAAATGTGAAATACGACTCAGCAAAACCTGGAAAGGTGGTGCGTTTTGATGGAAGAGAAACGCTTCAAAAAAAATCTGGATCTGTTGGATTGGTATGACGCTTTGGTGTTCGCGCTGGCGGCCTTGGTGCTGATCTTCACCTTCTGCGTGCGCATCGTTGTGGTGGACGGCCATTCCATGGAGCCCACCCTTTCCAGCGGGGACCGGCTTTTGGTGCAGAGCACGCTGTACACGCCCCAGCAGGGCGACGTTGTGGTGGTGGATGGTTACATCAACTACGGCAAGCCTCTGGTCAAGCGTGTCATCGCCACAGGCGGAGACACGGTGGACATCGACCCGGAACAGGGGATCGTGTATGTGAACGGCCAGGCGCTGGACGAGCCTTATATCGCGGAGCCCACCTATACCCAGGGCAATATGACCTTCCCACTCACTGTGCCGGAGGGCCAGCTGTTTTTGATGGGGGACAATCGCCAACATTCCACCGACAGCCGCTTCACCAGCGTGGGGCTGATCGATGAACGGGATATTCTGGGCAAGGTGCTGTGGCGCATCTTCCCGCTGAACTCTTTGGAGAGGATCAAATGAGCAATGAATTAGTAAACCGGCGCAACATACAGTGGTTCCCGGGCCATATGATGAAGACCCTGCGCCTGATGGAAGCGAACATCAAAAATGTGGACGTGGTGCTTCAGCTGCTGGACGCCCGCATCCCGCTGAGCAGCCTGAACCCGGAGATCCAGCGGATCACCGAGAACAAGCCCCGCCTGTATGTGATGAACAAGGCGGATCTGGCAGACCCCTCGCTCACCAGCGCCTGGGTGCGCTATTTCCGGGAATCCGGTGCAGGCTGTGTGGCCATCAGTGCCAAGCAGAAGGGCAGCGCCGCCCAGGTGCGCTCCGCCATTGAAAAGGAGCTGGAAGATCTGATCGCCCGCCGGGCTGTGAAAGGCATGAGCGGCGCCCGCATCCGGGTCATGGTGGTGGGCATCCCCAACGTGGGCAAATCCACCTTCATCAACAATTTTGCAGGCCAGGTGCGGGCCAAGGCGGCTGACAAGCCCGGCGTGACCCGCGGCAAGCAGTGGGTCACGGTGGGCAATTACGACCTGTTGGATATGCCCGGCGTGCTGTGGAAAAAGTTCGACAGCCTGGAGACCGCCACCAACCTGGCCTTCATCGGCTCCATCAAGGATGACATCCTGGACATCGAGGAGCTGGCCATGGGCCTTTTGAGCCAGATCCAGGCCGTCTACCCGGAAAAACTGGCCGAGCGTTACAAGTTAACGGAAGAGCAGCTGCAGCTGGGCCCCTGGGAGCTGCTGGAGGCCATCGGCCGCAAACGCGGCATGCTGGTGAGCGGCGGCGAAGTAAACACCGAGCGGGCCGCCATTATGCTGGTGGATGAATTCCGGGCCAGCAAGTGGGGCCGCATCACGCTGGAAAAACCGCCCCGCGACGGCAATGCCCAGCAGGAGGAGGCCGCCACGGATGAACCCTCTGTATGAATTTGATGCCCTGATCCGCCAGGAACACGGTGTTTTCTGCGGCGTGGACGAGGCTGGGCGAGGCCCGTTGTGCGGCCCGGTCTGCTGCGCGGCGGTGATCCTGGACCCAGAAAACCCCATCGAGGGCATCAACGATTCCAAAAAGCTCACCGAAAAAAAGCGGGAAGCCCTGTTTGACGTGATCTGCCAGAAAGCGCTTGCTTACAGCGTAGTCATGGTGGAGCCTGCGGTGATCGACGAAAAGAACATCCTGTGGGCCACCATGGGCGGCATGAAGCAGGCGGTGGAGGAGCTCTCCATCCGGCCGGCTTTCGTTCTAGTGGACGGCAACCGTGTCCCGCCGGAGCTGGAGATCCCGGCTGCCGCCCAGGTAAAGGGCGACGCCACCAGCGCCAGCATCGGCGCGGCGTCCATTTTGGCCAAGGTGAGCCGGGATCGCTTTATGATGGAACTGGATAAACAGTATCCGCAGTACCAGCTGGCAAAGCACAAGGGCTATCCCACCAAACTGCACTATGAACTCATTGAAAAATACGGCATACAGCCGTTCTACCGCCGGTCTTTTTTGAAAAAGCTGGGGTATTAACGATGAATCATCAGGAAAGCGGGCGGCAGGGCGAGGCGGTGGCCGCCCGGTATTATCTGAACCGGGGATACCACCTGCTGGACCATAACTACAAGACCCGCCAGGGAGAACTGGATCTGGTCCTGCAAAAAGGAGAACAAATCGTCATCGCCGAGGTCAAGACCCGTTCCGGCCAGCTGCGCTATGCCCCCAGTGAGGCAGTGGGCGCAGCCAAGCAGAAACGGCTGATCCTGGCGGCGCAGCGGTATTTACAGGTCAACGGCCTGCTGGACTGCCCGGTGCGCTTTGATGTGGTGGAGATCGTTCCCCAAAAAGAGGGCGGCTTTTGGGTGCATTGCATCATGGACGCCTTTCAACTGTGAGAGCAAAAAGAAAAGAGGGACCAAAATGCGTTTTTATAGCACACGAAACGACAGCGAGACGGTGAGTGCCGCACAGGCCATCGTACAAGGCCTGTCCAAAGAGGGCGGGCTGTTCGTCCCGGAAGCGTTTCCTCAGGTGGATCTGGAAGAGGTCTGCGCCCTGCCGGATTATCCGGCCATGGCTGCCCACATCCTGCAAAAATTCCTCACCGAGTACTCGGAGGCGTTTTTGACCAGCGCCGCTCAAAACGCCTATGGTCCGTCTTTTCATGGCAAGGCCGGGCAACTGAGCAAGGTATCCGACGGCCTGTTTGCCCTGGAGCTCTGGCACGGCCCTACCTGTGCGTTTAAGGACTATGCCCTTCAGCTGATGCCCCATCTTCTGGTGGAGGGCAAAAAGATCCTGGGCCGGCAGGAGCTGACCTATATCCTGGTGGCCACCTCCGGCGATACCGGCAAAGCCGCGCTGGCCGGTTATCAGGACATCCCCGGCATCAAGATCACGGTGTTCTACCCTGCGGACGGTACCAGCCAGGTGCAGCGAATGCAGATGACCACCCAGGCAGGGGAGAACGTGGCGGTCTTTGCGGTGAACGGCAATTTCGACGACGCCCAGACCGATGTGAAAAAAGCCTTTGCCGACAAAGAGCTGGAAGCGGAGCTTGCCCAGCGGAATGTGCGCCTTTCCAGCGCCAACTCCATCAACTGGGGCCGCCTTGTGCCCCAGATCGTCTACTATTTTGCGGCTTACCAGCAGCTGGTGCAAAGCAATGCCATCGCGCTGGGCGAGCCGGTGGACTTCTGCGTGCCCACCGGCAATTTCGGTGATATTCTGGCCGGATACTATGCAAAGCGCATGGGTCTGCCGGTGCACAAGCTGGTGTGCGCTTCCAACCGGAACAATGTACTGACGGAGTTTCTGCGCACCGGCGTATATGACGCGCGGCGGCAGTTCTACCGCACCACCTCTCCCTCCATGGATATCCTGGTATCCTCCAATCTGGAGCGGCTGCTGTACCACATGAGCGGCAGCGCCCAAAAGGTGGCCGGCTGGATGGATCAGCTGGCCCGGGAGGGGTACTATCAGGTGGACGAGGACTGCCTGGCCAAGATCCAGGAGGTGTTTGCCGCCGGCTGCGCCGATGACGTGGCTGCCGCCGGGCAGCTGCGGGAGGTATTCGAGAAGGACGGCTACCTGTGCGACACCCACACGGCAGTGGCTTTCCATGCGGCGAAGGAATACGCCGGGCAGGCTGCGGACGCCGTGCCCATGGTGGTGCTGTCCACGGCGAATCCCTACAAATTCCCCAAGGACGTTTTGGCCGCTCTGGGCCAGACGGCGCCGGAGGATGAATTTGAAGCGATGGACGCCCTGGCCGGATACACCGGCACCCGTCCGCCGGAGGAACTGCGCGGCCTGCAGGGCGCGCTGGAACGCTTTGACAAAACGATCCGGCCGGAAGAGATCACGGCAGTGGCTCGGATGGCATAAAAAAGCGGCAGTTTTTGCCCTGCGGAGCGAACACGCAGAGAAAAAACTGCCGCCGATTCAAAGGATGCCCCTTTACCGGTTACAGCTCGGTAAAGGTCTGGCACTTGGTTCGGCCGGGGTCGTCAGAGCAGCGCTTTACATGGATGCTGCCTGCGGTGCAGCAGCAATCGCCGTTGTTGTAAACGCAGTTCTGCACATCACAGCAGATACCAGTGATAACGGGTTCCGGATGTTCCATTGCGATAACCTCCTTTCTGGGGGTTATTGTTTCCCTTGGCATACTGGAATATAAGGAGCGATCTATGGCAATTTTTACAATCGGAGACCTGCATCTTTCCCTGGGAGCGCAAAAACCCATGGACGTGTTTCCCGGGTGGCAGGGCTATGTGGAAAAGCTGGAAAAGAACTGGCGCGCGCTGGTGCGCTCGGAGGACACCGTGGTGTTAGCGGGGGATACCAGCTGGGCAATGAAGCTGGAGGACACCGCAAAGGACTTTGCATTTTTGCAGCAGCTGCCTGGGCAGAAGATCCTTTTGAAGGGCAACCACGATTACTGGTGGACCACCGTGAAAAAGATGGAGCGCTTTCTGGAGCAAAGCGGCTTTGACAGCCTGCATATCCTGCACAACAATTCCTATTGCGTGGAGGGCGCGGCCATCTGCGGCACCCGCAGCTGGATGTTCGATGTGGGCGAAGAGCACGACGAAAAGGTGATGAACCGGGAGCTTGGCCGCCTGCGCATGAGCCTGGAAGCGGCGCAGGAGGGATGCGAAAAGCTGGTGTTTTTGCACTACCCGCCGGTGTACCCCAGCGCCAACGCCACCCAGGTGATCGACCTGCTGACGGAATACGGGGTAACGCGCTGCTTTTACGGCCATCTGCACGGCGCGGCGATCCGCTATGCGGTGCAGGGAAAGGCAAACGAGATCGACTACCGGTTGATCAGTGCGGACGCCTTAGCATTTTGCCCATATAAAATTACATGAAACTATGGAAATTCCGTGCAAGGCATGGTATAATAAATTGAATTTCTTTGTATGGAGGAAATAAAATGAATCTGGTAAAAAGTGAAAAGCTCGAAAAGAGCATGCATGAATTACAGTTTTCGGTTGACGCCGAGGCTTTTAAGGCTGCCATCGACAAGGCGTTCAAGCGCGAGGGCAAAAAGTACAACGTACCCGGCTTCCGCAAGGGCCACGCTCCCCGTGCTGTGATCGAAAAGATGTATGGCGCCGATATCTTCCATTACGATGCCATCAACGATCTGTTCCCCGAGGCTTTCGAGGCTGCCGTGAAGGAGTCCGGCATTGAGCCCGTGGGCCGCCCCGAGGCTGACGTTGTTTCCGAGAGCCTGGAGGACGGCGTGGTCCTGAAGGTGGTCGTGGCTGTGAAGCCCGAGATCAAGCTGGGTCAGTACACCGGTTTAAAAGCCACCAAGAAGGTCCATACTGTTGAGGACGCCGACGTGGACGCCGAGCTGGCCCGCATGCAGGACCGCAACGGCCGCATCGTGACCCGTGACGGCAAGGCCGAGAACGGCGACACCGCCGACATCGACTTTGAGGGCTTTGTGGACGGCGTTGCCTTTGAAGGCGGCAAGGCCGAGCACTACGACCTGGTCCTGGGCAGCGGCAGCTTCATCCCCGGCTTTGAGGAGCAGGTGGTTGGCCACGAGGCTGGCGAGGAGTTCGACGTGAACGTCACCTTCCCCGAGGAGTACCAGGCCGAAGAGCTGGCTGGCAAGGCCGCTGTGTTCAAGATCAAGCTGCACGAGGTAAAGACCAAGGAGCTGCCCCTGCTGGACGACGAGTTCGCCAAGGACGTGAGCGAGTTCGATACCCTGGATGAGCTGAAGGCTGACATCCGCAAGGGTATGGAAGAGCAGAACGAGAAGCAGGCTTCCCTGGAGACCGAGAACGACCTGGTGGACCAGGTGATCGCCACCATCGAGGGCGATATCCCCGAGGTAATGTACGAGAACCGCATGGACGAGATGGTCCGTGACTTCGAGTACCGTCTGGCTCAGCAGGGCCTGAAGCTGGATATGTACCTGCAGTACATGGGTCAGACCATGGACAGCTTCCGCGAGTCCTTCAAGGAGCAGGCTGAAAAGCAGGTCAAGATCCGTCTGGCTCTGGAGACCGTTGCCAAGAACGAGAACATCACCGCCAGCGACGAGGACTACGAGAACGAGATGCAGCGCATTGCCGATCTGTACAAGATGGAGCTGGACAAGGTGAAGTCTCTGGTCAACGCCGACGAGGTCAAGAAGGACCTGGCTGTGAACAAGGCCATCGACTTCATCAAGGAGAAGGCTGAGATCACCGAAGAGAAGGTCAGCAAAGAGTAATCTTTTTCGCACATTCTCTACATAAGCGGATCTGCTTTGACCGGTACGGGCAGTAAACATGCGCGTATCGGTCAATTTTGCAGGCGCTTGACTTTATTTATTAGGAGGCGAAGAATCATGAGTTTGGTTCCTTACGTCATTGAACAGACCGCTCGTGGCGAGCGTTCTTACGACATTTTTTCCCGCTTGCTCAACGATCGCATCATCATGCTGTGCGACGAGGTAAACGATGCCACCGCCAGCCTGGTGGTGGCGCAGCTGCTGTATCTGGAAGGGCAGGACCCGGATAAGGACATCAGCCTGTATATCAACAGCCCGGGCGGTTCCATCAGCGCCGGCATGGCCATCCACGATACCATGAAGTACATCAAGTGCGATGTATCCACCATCTGCATGGGCATGGCGGCTTCCATGGGCGCTTTTCTGCTGGCCAGCGGGACCAAGGGCAAGCGCCTGGCGCTGCCCAACGCCGAGATCATGATCCATCAGCCTTTGATGAGCGGCCTGCAGGGTCAGACCACCGACATCAAGATCCATGCGGATCATCTGGTGCACACCCGTGAGCGCATGAACCGTATGCTCAGCGAGTATACCGGCCAGCCTTACGAGACCATCTGCGCCGATACCGAGCGCGATAATTTCCTGTCTGCACAGCAGGCTGCTGATTACGGCCTGATCGATGCAGTCATCACCCATCGATAAAGGAAATCTGATTTATGCCAACAAACAACTCCGGTAAAGACAAAGAAAAAACGCTTCATTGCAGTTTCTGCGGCAAAAGCCAGGACGAAGTGGAACGCATGATCATCGGGCCGGGTGTGAATATCTGCAATGAGTGCATTACGCTGTGCCATTCGCTGCTGGACGAAGAGGACCTTCCGGAACAGCAGCCGCCCAAGGCGGGCCCCCGCCCCCGGGCGAGCGCAAACCGTGCCCCCGCTGTGGATAGCATCAACATCCTGACCCCTGCCGAGATCAAGGCGGGTCTGGATCAGTACGTGATCGGGCAGGACGAGGCCAAGCGCGTGCTGGCGGTGTCGGTGTACAACCACTATAAGCGCATCCTGAGCGGCGAAGGCAAGGACGTTGAGCTGCAAAAGAGCAACGTGCTGCTGCTGGGCCCCTCCGGCGTGGGCAAGACCCTGCTGGCCCAGACCCTGGCAAAGATGCTGGGCGTGCCCTTCGCCATTGCGGATGCCACCACGCTGACCGAAGCGGGCTATGTGGGCGAGGACGTGGAGAACATCCTGCTCAAGCTCATCCAGGCGGCGGACTTTGACGTGCAGAAGGCGGAAGTGGGTATCATCTACATCGACGAGATCGACAAGATCACCCGCAAAAGCGAAAACCCCTCCATCACCCGCGACGTGGGCGGCGAGGGCGTGCAGCAGGCCCTGCTGAAGATCCTGGAAGGCACCGTGAGCAACGTTCCTCCCCAGGGCGGGCGCAAGCATCCCCAGCAGGAGTTCATCCAGATCAACACCAAGAATATCCTGTTCATCTGCGGCGGCGCCTTCGACGGCCTGGAAAAATACATCCAGCGCCGCACCGAGACCTCCTCTCTGGGCTTTGGCGGCCAGCTGAAGAGCAGCAAGGACGAGGAAAAGTCCAACCTGCTGCGCCAGGTGGAGCCTCACGATCTGGTCAAGTTCGGCCTGATCCCCGAGCTGATCGGCCGTATCCCTGTGGTCACCGTGCTGGAAGCTCTGGACGAGGACGCTCTGATCCGTGTGCTGAAAGAGCCTAAGAACAGCATCGTGAAGCAGTACCAGGCCATCTTCAAGATGGATAATGTGGATCTGGACTTCACCGACGAGGCGCTGCGGGCGGTGGCCCGCAAGACCATCGAGCGCAAAAGCGGCGCCCGCGGCCTGCGCAGCGTAATGGAGAATATGCTGATCCCCATCATGTACGAGATCCCCAGCGACCCCACCATCATCCGGGTGACCATCACCGAGGACACGGTGGAAGGCGGCAAGCCCGAGCTGGAATACGGCGCGGTGCGCAAACGCTATAAAAACAACCTGCCGCTCGTATAAGCGTTCAAAAAAAGCATTTGAAAAGGGCATCTCTTGTAAGAGGTGCTCTTTTTTGCCATCTTTCGCTATGTTCATACGGATAGCTTGAATTAACTCTACTTTTTGTGTATAATATAAAATCAATGCATTTCAATACACAACCCCTTGCTGAAAGGGGATCACAGGAGGTTCCCGAATATGTCTGAGCGAGTAAAAATTAAAGTAGAACATAATGTGGAACGGCTTCCTGCAATTGCGCTGCGTGGCTTGGTGGTATTCCCCAACAATGTGGTTCATTTTGAGGTAGGCCGTGCCAAGAGCATCGCTGCCATTGAGTGGGCTATGGCAAACAGCAGCCCGATCTTCCTGGTCGCCCAGCGTGATATGGAAATGGAAGAACCCACCGCCGAAGATCTGTACCGGTACGGCGTGGTGGCGGAGATCAAGCAGATCTTGCGGGTATCCGAAGACTTGGTCAAGGTGCTGGTGGAGGGTAAGTCCCGCGCCCGGCTGATCGGCCTGGAAAACGGCGATACCATGATGGTAGCTTCCATCAAAGAAGCGCCGGTGCGTGGCATCAAGGCAGGCAAGAGCGTGGAGGCGGAAGCCCTGGTACGCAACCTGAAACTGTTGTTTGAGGAATACCTCAGCCTGAATTCCCGGCTGTCGAAGGATGTGGTGTATAACATCATCACCAGCAGCGACCCGGTCTATCTGAGCGAATACATCCCTGCGAACCTGTTGTTCAAATACCAGGACAAGCAGGCCATTCTGGACGAAGGCACCCTGATGGGCCGGCTGCAAAAGCTCACCGAGCTGCTGAAGCGGGAGAACCAGGTGCTGGCCATTGAACAGACCATTCACGAGCGTGTGAACGACCAGATGGACAAAAACCAGCGGGATTACTATCTGCGGGAGCAGATGCGCGTGATCGCCCAGGAACTGGACGAGGACGAGGACACCCGCGCCGAAGCCGAGCGTTACCAGGAGCAGATCAACGCCCTGGAACTGCCGGAGGAAGCCACGGAAAAGCTGACCAAGGAAGTGGACCGGCTGAGCCGCATGCCGGGCAACAGCCAGGAGGCCGCGGTGATCCGCACCTATCTGGACACCTGCCTAGGCTTGCCCTGGGGCAAGTACACGGTGGACAATCTGGACATCCGCCGGGCGGAAAATATCCTGAATAAGGAGCATTACGGCCTGAAAAAGGTGAAAGATCGCATTCTGGAGATCCTGGCCGTGCGCAAGCTGAGCCCCAACGTGAAGGGCCAGATCATCTGCCTGGTAGGCCCTCCGGGCGTGGGCAAAACCTCCATCGCCCGCTCCATCGCCACCTGCATTGGCCGGGAGTATGCCCGCATGAGCCTGGGCGGTGTGCGGGATGAAGCCGAGATCCGAGGCCACCGCCGCACCTATATCGGCGCCATGCCCGGCAAGATCATCAATGCCATGAACACCGCCAAAAGCATGAACCCGCTTTTGCTGCTGGATGAGATCGACAAGCTGGCCAGCGATTTCCGGGGCGACCCGGCCGCTGCTCTGCTGGAAGCCCTTGACCCGGAACAGAACAAGACTTTCCGGGACCACTATCTGGACATTCCCTTCGACCTGAGCGAGGTGCTCTTCATCACCACCGCCAACAGCCTGGACACCATTCCCGCACCGCTGCTGGACCGTATGGATGTGATCGAGCTGCCCAGCTACACCCGTGTGGAAAAGTTCAACATTGCCAAGCGCCACCTGCTGCCCAAACAGCTGAAAAACAACGGCATGGAGGGCCGGGTGAATCTGACCCCCGGGGCGCTGTACGGCCTGATCGACGGCTACACCCGGGAGGCCGGCGTGCGTAAGCTGGAGCGGCGCATCGCCGAAGTGCTGCGCAAGTGCGCCCGCCGCATCGCCACTGACGAAGCGGAGAAGATCACCATCGGCGCCGCCGATCTGGAGGAGCTGCTGGGCCCCCGCCGGGTAAAACCGGACTTCTTCAACCGCACCAATGCGGTGGGCATCACCAACGGCCTGGCCTGGACCAGTGTGGGCGGCGAGATCCTGCCCATTGAGGTGCAGGTCATCCAGGACGGCACCGGAAAGATCGAATTGACCGGTTCTCTGGGCGATGTGATGAAAGAAAGCGCCAAACTGGCGGTGACCTATGTGCGGGCCCATGGCCCGGAATACGGGATCGACCCGGCCGTGCTGAAAAAGGCCGACATCCACATCCACGCCCCGGAAGGCGCTGTGCCCAAGGACGGTCCTTCTGCCGGCGTTACCCTCACCACGGCGCTGGTGTCCTGCCTGTCCGGCATGCCGGTGCGGGCGGACGTGGCCATGACCGGTGAGATCACGCTGCACGGCAACGTGCTGCCCATCGGCGGCCTGCGGGAAAAGAGCATGGCAGCATACCGGGAAGGCATCAAGACCGTGCTGATCCCTCAGGATAACCTGACTGATCTGTATGAGGTGGACGAAGAAGTGAAAAAAGCGGTGCGTTTTCTGCCCATGAGCCAGCTGAGCCAGGTGCTGAAAGAGGCGCTGATCTGGCCCCAGGCTTCCACCGGCAAAAAAGGCCAGAGTAAAAAGACCGCCGGAATGCCGATGGCAGAGCACCCGGCCGCCAATGAGCCGGCCATCCAGCAGTAAGGGAGGGACCAAAGGATGTTGAATTATCATAAAGCAGACTTTCAGGCTTCCTATGGTTTGTCCAGCCAGCTGCCGGAAAGCGACCGGCCGGAGTTTGTATTTTCCGGCCGGTCCAACGTGGGCAAGTCCAGCCTGATCAACAAGCTGTGCAACCGGAAAAACCTGGCCCGGGTGAGCGCCACGCCGGGCAAAACGGCCACTATCAACTTTTATACCATTGACACGGCCTATTTTGTGGACCTGCCCGGCTATGGCTACGCCAAGGTATCCAATGCGGACCGCAAGCGCTGGGACGACCTGATCAACAGCTATTTTGATGCCCCCCGCAACCGGTATCTGCTGGTGCAGCTGCTGGACAGCCGCCACGATCCCTCTGCGGACGACCTGCAGATGCTGGAATACCTGCACTATCGGGACATTCCCTTTGCAGTGGTGCTGACCAAGGCGGATAAGCTGAAGAAAAGCCAGATGGAAGCCACGGTACAGCATTTTCAGCAGATCTGCGCGCCCTATGGCTGCCGCTCGGTGATCCTCACCAGCAGCGAAAAGGGCACCGGCATCCCGGAATTGCAGGCACTGTTTGAGGAACGCCTGGCACAGGAAGGGGAGGCCGATGGCGTATAACGAGTTTGCCTATTTTTACGACGAGCTGAACGGCGCGGCGGACTACGACGCCCTGTTTCTGTACGTCAAGCAGCAGCTGGAACGTCACAACGTGCAGAACGGCATCGTGGTGGACTTGGGCTGCGGCACCGGCGATCTAACCCTGATGCTCACCCAGGCAGGGTATGACATGATCGGCGTGGACCAGTCGGAAGAGATGCTGGCCGTGCTGCGGGAAAAAGCAGACGAGCTGGAGCTTTCCCAGCGGCTGCTGTTGCTGCGGCAGAACATTCTGGAGCTGGACCTGTATGGCACCATCCGGGCCGCGATCTCCACCTTTGACACATACAACCACATCGGCCCCAAGGAAAACTTTGAAAAGGCCATTGAAAAGGCTGCCTTCTTTATGGAAAAGGGCGGCGTGTTCCTGTTCGATCTGAACACGCCCTATAAGCACCAAAAGGTCTTGGCGGACAATGTGTTTGATCTGGAAGGCCCTGACGCCACCTGCCGCTGGGAAAACCATTACGACGAGGCCACCCAGACGGTGGACATCCAGATCAATATCCACTATCTGGACACCGACGAACGGTTCCAGGAGCAGTTTAAGGAATACACCTATTCGCTGGACTATGTAAAAACGGTGCTGGAACGCTACGGCTTTGCCATGGAGACGGTTTGCGACGGCGAGACCTTCGGCCCTCTTACCGAACAAAGCCAGCGCTATATGATCACCGCAGTAAAACAATACACACAAATGGAGAAATAAAGAATTATGGGAAATTTGATCCGTGGCATTTCGGACAACGGCGGCGTGATTTTCTGCGGCGTTGATTCCACCAATATGATCCGTGAGATGGAGACGATCCACAAGACCAGTGCGGTCACCAGCGCGGCGCTGGGCCGCCTGCTCACCGCCGCTTCCTTGATGGGCATCATGCTGAAAAACTCCAAGGATTCCATTACCCTGCGCGTCAACGGCGGCGGTCCTGCCGGCGTTGTGCTGGCGGTGGCCAATGGTATGGGCTGCGTAAAGGGCTATGTGGAGAATCCCGTGGTGGAGCTGCCCCTGCGCCCCGATGGAAAGCTGAATGTGGGCGCTGCGGTGGGCACCGACGGCACCCTGAGCATCGTGCGTGACCTGGGCCTGAAAGAGCCCTATGTGGGCCAGATCCCTCTGGTTTCCGGCGAGATTGCGGAGGACATCACCAATTATTATGCAGTCAGTGAGCAGATCCCCACCGTGTGCGCTTTGGGCGTGCTGGTCAACCCGGATCTGACCATTGCCTGTGCCGGCGGCTATCTGCTGCAGCTGCTGCCGGGCGCCACCGAAGAAGAGATCACCATGCTGGAAAAGAACATCGCCAATGTGCCCAGCGTGACCACCCTTGTAAAAGAAGGGAAGACCATGAAGGACATCATGGAGATGGTCATGGAAGGCTTTGACCCGCAGGTGCTGGACGAGTACGACGTGGGCTACAAGTGCGATTGTTCCGAGCAGCGGGTGGAACGGGCCCTCATCAGCATGGGCCGGCAGGAGCTGGAATCTCTGATGAAGGAAGAGCCTGTGGCGGAAGTGAACTGCCAGTTCTGCGACAAAAAGTATCACATCGACCTGAAAAAACTGCTGGACAGCCTGGAATAAACCGGTTTGCCGGCGGCGGATCTGTGCTTTGTCAAAGCCGGTCCGCCGCCGGCAGGCAGCGTGAAAAAATCTGTCCGCCAATGAACGAAAAAAATTAAATTTATGTATTGACAAAACAGGAAAGATGCGGTAAAATAAAACACGTCGCTGAGAGACAGCGGCCATCCCAAATAAGCGGCTTTAGCTCATCTGGTAGAGCGCCACCTTGCCAAGGTGGAGGTAGCGAGTTCGAGCCTCGTAAGCCGCTCCACATGGAAGTTTAGCTCAGCTGGGAGAGCATCTGCCTTACAAGCAGAGGGTCACAGGTTCGAGCCCTGTAACTTCCACCATGTGGCCCGGTAGTTCAGTTGGTTAGAACGCTAGCCTGTCACGCTAGAGGTCGTGGGTTCGAGCCCCATCCGGGTCGCCATTTTGCCTCTGTAGCTCAGTTGGTAGAGCAGGGGACTGAAAATCCCCGTGTCATTGGTTCGATTCCGATCGGAGGCACCATTTTTTGCGGCTTTAGCTCATCTGGTAGAGCGCCACCTTGCCAAGGTGGAGGTAGCGAGTTCGAGCCTCGTAAGCCGCTCCAAATTCGGTGCTGTGGCCAAGTGGTAAGGCAAAGGTCTGCAAAACCTTCATTCACCAGTTCAAATCTGGTCAGCACCTCCA
>CASEVW010000144.1 GCA_949291395.1 uncultured Oscillospiraceae bacterium
CCTACGCCCTGGCGGCGGGGGAGCGGGCCATCCAGGCACACCTGGACCGGGTGGGCCTTGCGGGCAGCGCCGAGCGCATCCCCGGCTGCCCCGGCGCTTACCGGGTGCGCTACCAGCTCACCGGCGAGCCGCTGGTGAGCATCCTGATCCCCAACAAGGATCATGTGGAGGACCTGTCCCGCTGCCTGGAAAGCCTATACAAATATGCGGGCTACAGCCGGTTCGAGGTGATCGTCATCGAGAACAACTCCACCGACCCGGCCACCTTCGCCTATTATGAAACGGCGAAAGACAAATTCCCCGGCCTTTCGGTGGTAAAATACGAGGGCAGCTTCAACTTTTCCGCCATCAATAACTTTGGCCGCCGCTATGCCAAGGGTGAACAGCTGCTGCTTTTAAACAATGACGTGGAGCTGTTGAGCGACGGCTTTTTGGCCGAGATGCTCATGTACAGCCAGCGGCCGGACGTGGGCTGTGTGGGGGCGAAGCTCTACTTCCCGGACGACACCATCCAGCATGCCGGTGTGTTCATCGGCCTGGGCGGCACGGCGGGCCACAGCCACAAGAGCCACCCCAGGGCCTCGGCGGGAGACCTGTACCGGCTGGCGGTGCCTCAGGACCTGATGGCCGTCACCGGCGCCTGCCTGATGGTGAAAGCGGAACTGTACGATGCCTGCGGCGGGCTGGACGAGGAAAAATTCGCCGTGGCTTATAACGACATCGACCTATGCCTGAAACTGCGGGCAAAGGGCCTTTTGAACGTGTTCACCCCCTTTGCGGAGGCCTACCACCACGAGAGCAAGAGCCGGGGGCTGGACACCCTGAGCGAAAACGCCCGGCGCTACCAGGGCGAAAAGGACAATTTCATCGAAAAATACGGGGCGCTCATCCAGCAGGGCGACCCCTACTACAACCGGCATTTTAACCTGTTGTTTGAAAACTACGGCCTGAAATAACGCCGCGAAAGAAAAGGGGAAACCGCCTGTGAACTTGAAACTGAAACGCCTGAAAGAGCTGTTGGGCTACACCCTCCAGGTGCTGCGCCAGGAGGGCCTTGTGCCGGTGGTCCGGCGGGCCGCCGGATTCATCAAACGGCGCTTTTTTGGCAAAAAGGCCCGCTACCTGCCCAAAAAGCAGGTGCTGGAAGCCCAGCGCAAAGAATGCCAGAACGCCCCGCTGGGGCCGGTGATCTCCATCTGTGTGCCGCTGTACAACACGCCGGAGCCTTTTCTGCGCCAGCTGCTGGACAGCGTGCTGGGCCAGACCAGCCCCGCCTGGCAGCTGTGCCTGGCGGATGCGTCGGATGCGGCGCACCGCCCGACGGTGGAGCGGCTGGTGAAGGAAGCCGCCCAGAAAGCAGGAGACCGCATCCGTTACCAGGCAGTGGAGAACAAGGGCATCAGCGCCAACACCAACGCCGCCGCTGCCCTGGCCACCGGGGAGTATCTGGCCCTGGCGGACCACGACGACGTGCTGGCCCCCCATGCGGTGTACGCCATGCAGAAGGCCATCCAGAAGACCGGCGCGGCCTTTTTGTACAGCGACGAGGCCCTGTTTTCCAAGAAGATCGAAAAGCCCCTGGTGGGCCACTTTAAGCCGGACTACGCCCCGGACTACCTGCTCTGCTGCAACTACATCTGCCATCTGGCGGTGTTCCAAAGGCAGCTGTTTTTACAGGTGGGCGGCGAGCGGCCGGAGTGCGACGGCAGCCAGGACCACGACCTGTTCCTGCGTCTGTTGGAAAAGCTGACCCCGGACCAGGTGTTCCATCTGCCCCAGGTGCTCTACTACTGGCGGGTGCACAGCGGCAGCACCAGCGGCGGCGTGGAGGCAAAGCCTTATGTGGCCAAGGCAGCCAAAAAGGCCATTGCCGAGCATTTGCAGCGCACCGGCCAGCAGGGTGAGGTGCGGGACGGCCTGTTCCCCAGCACCTACAAGGTGGACTGGGTCATCCCCGGCGAGCCGCTGGTGAGCATCCTGATCCCCAACAAGGACCACACCGAAGATCTGGAAAAGTGCCTTGCTTCCATCTATCAAAAGACCACCTGGCAGCGGTTCGAGGTGATCGTCATCGAGAACAATTCCACCGACCCGGCCACCTTTGCCTATTACGACCAGCTGCCCGGCCGGTACCCCGGCTGCCAGGTGGTACAGTATCAGGGCGGGTTCAACTTTTCCGCCATCAACAACTTCGGCCGCAAAGCCGCCAAAGGCGAGTATCTGCTGCTTTTGAACAACGACGTGGAGGTCATCAACGGCGACTGGCTCACCGAGATGCTCATGCAGGCCAGCCGCCCCGGCGCGGCCATCTGCGGGGCGATGCTCTATTACCCGGACGACACCATCCAGCACGCCGGCATCATCACCGGCCTGGGCGGCTATGCGGGCCACAGCCACAAATACCACAAGGCCGGCGGCAGCGGCTATATGTTCCGCCTGGCCACCGTGCAGGACTTTTCCGCCGTGACCGCCGCCTGCCTTTTGGTGCGCACCGAGGTGTACGACCAGATGGGCGGCCTGGACGAGGGCTTCACCGTGGCCTTCAACGACGTGGACTTCTGCCTGCGGGTGCGGGACGCCGGCTGGCGGGTGGTCTGGACCCCCTACGCCCAGCTGTACCACTACGAGAGCAAGAGCCGGGGCAGCGACGAGAAGGACAAGGCCAAAAAAGAGCGCTTCTCCGGGGAGCAGAAACGGCTCACCGACCGGTTCGGCCGCCAGGGCCTGACCCACGACCCCTATTACAACCCCAGCCTGACGCTGGACCGGGAGGATTTTTCCGAAAGCGCCGATCTGCGCAACCTGAAAGAACCGGAGCTATGAGAAAGAGGTGTTTTGCATGGAATTCAAGGTGAACGAAAACAGCATCGTGTACGGCGATGACAGCCGGGAACTGGCCCGTGTGACCTTCCCGGAGGTGGCCCCCGGCGTGGTGGATATCGACCACACCTTTGTGGACGACGAACTGCGGGGCCAGGGCATGGCGGGCCAGCTGCTGGAGCGCTGCGCCGCCCAGCTGCGGGCCACCGGGCGCAAAGCCCGCACCAGCTGCAGCTATGCGGCCAAGTGGTTTGAAAAGCACCCGGAACAAGCGGACCTGCTGGACAAATAAAAAGAGAATAAAAAGAGCCGCACGGGAAGTTTCCCATGCGGCTATATTTTATTTGGGGTGTCAGCCGGGGCGCTTTGCGCCCTTGCGGGCGGTCTTATGGCCAGTGACGGGCCCGGCTTTTCTGCCGGGTCTTGCTTTTTTTTCGGGATGGGCCTTGCCGCCGGCGGGCGGGGCGGGCCTGCGGGGCGGTTTGCCGGGCTTTGGGGCTTTCGCCGGTTCCGGCGCTTTTTTGCGCACGCTCCAGCCAAAGGTGCCCAGCGCCTGGCCCAGGGAATAATACTGGCCGTGGGCATAGGCCAAAAGGCCCGCTTTTTCCAGATGCAGCTTGCCCGCTTCATCCAGCAAAGCCTCGTCCACGTTCACCGCCGCCACGTCGGCCAAAAACAGGTCGTGGGTGCCCAGGGGGATCTGCTGGAACACCCTGCATTCCAGGTTCACCGGGCTTTCCCCTACCAGAGGGCAGCCCACCGCGCTGGCGGGCAGGGCGGTCAGGCCCATGGCCGCGAACTTGTCCACGTCACGGCCGCTTTTCACCCCGCACCAGTCCACCGCACGGGCTAGGGCAGTGGTGGGCAGATTGATGACGAACTCGCCGCTTTGCTGGATCAGCCCGTAGCTGTGGCGGCTGGGCCGCACCGAGATGGACACCCGGGGCGGATGGGTGTTGATGATGCCCGCCCAGGCCACGGTGAACACGTTGGGCTTTTCCGGCGTGCCGCAGCTGACCAGCACCGGGGGAATGGGCCCCAGCAGCACGCTGCCTTTCCAGGTGATCTTGCTCATTCGCCCTCCTTGCCGTCAAAGGTGGTCTCGCCGATGATGTAGCGGGGGCGGTGCTTGGTCTCCATATAGATCTTGCCGATGTATTCGCCGATCACGCCCAGGCACAGCAGCTGGATGCCGCCCATGAAGCAGACGATGCTGGTGGTGGAGGCCCAGCCCGCCACCGTGTTGCCCAGCAGCGCCTGCACCACCGCCCAGATCACCGCGATGAAACTCAACAGGCTGACCAGTGCGCCGAAGCCGGTGATCAGCCGGATGGGCTTCACCGAAAGGCTGGTGATGCCGTCAAAGGCCAGGGCCAGCATCTTTTTTAAGGGGTAGTGGCTCTCGCCGGCGATGCGCTCGGCCCGCTCGTAATACACGCTGGTGCTCTTAAAGCCCACCAGGGGCACCATGCCCCGCAAAAAGATGTTCACCTCTTTGAAATTGGCGAATTCCTTCAGCGCCCGGCTGCTCATCAGCCGGTAGTCCGCATGGTTGAACACCACCTGGGCGCCCATCCAGTTCATCAGCTTGTAAAAGCCCTCGGCGGTGAAGCGCTTGAAGAAAGTGTCGGTGTCCCGCTTGGAGCGCACGCCGTACACCACGTCGCAGCCGTCCCAGTAGGCTTCCACCATCTCGTCCATGGCGTTGATGTCGTCCTGGCCGTCGCAGTCGATGCTGATGGTGATGTCGCACCGATCCTTCACGGTCATCAAACCGCCCAGCAGGGCGTTCTGGTGGCCCCGGTTGCGGGAAAGGCAGATGCCCTCAAAATGCTCCTCTTTGGCGGCTAAGTCCTGAATGATGGACCAGGTGTTGTCCTTGGAGCCGTCGTTTACAAAAACCACCCGGCTTTCCGGGGCGATGCGGCCTTTGCCGATCAGGCTTTGCAGTTTTTCCAAGAACATCCCGCTGGTCACCGGCAGGACCTCCTGCTCGTTGTAACAGGGGATAACGATGTAAAGCACGGGGACTTTCATAAACCTTTGATCTCCTTCAATGTTGGTATTGGCGGGTCAGCTCCGCCTTGTTCAGCAGCTTAAAGCTGTTTTTGTAGGTCTCGATCAGGCCCTCGTCCCGCATGCGGGAGATCTCCCGGCTGAGGGCGCTGCGCTCGCAGTTCAGATAATCCGCCAGCCCCGCCCGGGAAAAGGGGATGGTAAAGGTGTCCGCCCCAGCCCGGCCTGCCTCTTCCAGCAGATAGGCGCACAGCTTGCTGCGCAGGCTTTTCAAAATGAGCAGGTCCACCCGGCGGTTGAGGGCAAAGTATTTGTCCGAGATGGTGCACACCAGGTTCTGCATCAGCTGAAAGTGGCTGCCGTGCATCCGGGCGCAGGGGTGCAGGATCTTCTGGTAGGGCACGAACAGTAAAAGGCAGTCGGTCTTGGCGATCACTGTCACCGGGCTTTTGGTGCTGCTGCCGCTGAGCACGTCCCCAAACAGGCTGCCCGGCCCCATGTGAGTGATGGAAACGCTGCCGCCGTCCGGCGTGTTTTTCACCGCTTCCACCTGCCCCTCCAGCACGATACCCACGTCCCGGGTCTCGTAGCCGGAAAGCAGCACGATCTCTCCCTTGGCAAAGCTGCGGCTGGCAGGCTGGAAGCACTCCATGGTCATGCGCAGTTCCGCCAGGCTGAGCCCCCGGAACAGGGTGGTGCTCAGCAAAATGGGATAATGGGCGTCCAGCAGGATGGAATTGTGCATGAAAAATCTCCTTTTTGTGCGGCCGGGTGCCGCTTGGTTGCCGCCGCAACGGCCAAATCACTTATATTATAGTAAAATATACGGGAAAAATCAAACAGGGCGGGTCTGACCGGCCCTCAAAGGAGAGTATAAATATGAAACGTTTTATCAGTGCTTTGGTGGCGGCTGCATTGGCGGTGAGCCTGGCGGCCTGCGGCGGCGCGGCGTCTTCCGGCGCTTCCTCCGGGGCCTCGTCCCAGGCGGCCAGCCAGCCCGCTTCGGCGGTCAGCCAGCCGGAAAACACTGTGGAGAGCGCGGCTTCCCAGCCCCAGGAAAGCGAAGCCATCCAGGTGGCCGGCCTGAAGGGCCCCACCACCATGGGCATGGTGAAGCTGATGAACGACCAGGAGGCGCTGGAGGCCCCCGCCTACCAGGTGACCATGTACGGCGCTGCCGATGAGATCGTGCCGCTGCTGACCAAGGGCGAGCTGGACATGGCCGCCATCCCCGCCAACCTGGCTGCCACCCTCTACCAGAAGACCGAGGGCCAGGTGCAGGTGGCCGCGGTGAACACCCTGGGCGTGCTGTATGTGGTGACCACCGGCGGTGACGTGAACAGCGTGGCCGACCTGGCGGGCAAGACCATCTACTCCACCGGCAAGGGTACCACCCCGGAATATGTGCTCAACTACATCCTCACCGAAAACGGCATCGACCCGGCGTCCGACGTGACCATCGAGTATAAAAGCGAGGCCACCGAGGTGCTGGCCACCCTGCAGAATGCGGGCGAAGGCGCCGTTGCGGTGCTGCCCCAGCCCTATGTGACCGCCGCCCAGGCCCAGGTGGAAGGCCTGACCGTGGCGCTGGACCTGACCGAGGAATGGAACAAGATCGACCCGGACTCCCAGCTCATCACCGGCGTGCTGGTGGTGCGCAGCCAGTTTGCCCAGGAACATCCCGAAGCGGTGGAAGCCTTCCTGAGTGACTACCAGGCCAGCATCCAGTGGGTGACTGAAAACACCGAGGAGGCCGCCCAGCTGGTGGCCGATTACGGCATCGTGGCCAAGGCTCCCCTGGCCCAGAAGGCCCTGCCCGCCTGCAACCTGACCTACCTGGCCGGGAGCGAGATGAAGCAGGCACTGTCCGGTTACCTGAACGTGCTGTACCAGCAGGAGCCCGCCTCGGTGGGCGGCCAGCTGCCGGATGACGCTTTCTATTATGGCGCGTAACGAGAGATACAAAACTGCCGCCGCCATCCTGTTTTGGGTGGCGGTGTGGCAGCTGGCGGCCATGGCCCTGGATCAGAAGATCCTGCTGGCCTCGCCGGTAACGACTTTGGAGACCCTGGTGCGGCTTTTGCCCACCGGGGCCTTTTGGCTGCGTGTGGGATTCAGCGCCGCCCGCATCCTGCTGGGCTTTTTCGCGGCGCTGGCGGCGGGGGTGCTGCTGGCGGCGGCCAGCGCGGCCTTTGGCCTGGTGCGGGCGCTGGTGCAGCCGCTGATGCAGCTGATCAAGGCCATCCCGGTGGCCAGCTTTATCATTTTGGCCCTGCTGTGGGTGCGCAGCGCCAACCTGGCAGCCCTCATCAGCTTTTTGATGGTGCTGCCGGTGGTGTACACCGCCGTGCTGCAGGGCATCCTGGCGGCGGACCGGCAGCTGCTGGAGATGGCAAAGGTATTCCGGCTGCCCTTTGGCAAGGCGCTGCGGGCGGTCTGGGTGCCTCAGGTGTGGCCCTATTTTCTGCAAAGCTGCGCCGTGGCCATGGGCCTTGCCTGGAAAAGCGGCATCGCCGCCGAGGTCATCGGCCTGCCGGCAGGCAGCATCGGCGAGGCGCTTTACCAGGCCAAACTCTATCTGGAGACCGGCGAGCTGTTCGCCTGGACGGCGGTGATCGTGCTGGTGAGCGCCGGGTTCGAGGCGCTGTTTTTGCGGGCGCTGAAGGCGGCAGGCAGAAAGCTGGGAGGGATGAACCTATGAAAGCGGTGCTGGACCATGTGACCAAAGGCTACGGCGGCCAGCCGGTGCTGGAGGACGTGAGCCTTACCCTGGAAGGGATGAATGTGCTGATGGCCCCTTCCGGCCAGGGCAAGACCACCCTGGCCCGGCTGCTGCTGGGGCTGGAAACGCCGGACAGCGGCCAGGTGACCGTTACTGGCCGGCTGGCGGCCCAGTTCCAGGAGGACCGGCTCTGCCCCCAGCTGACAGCGGTGCAGAACGTGACCCTGGTATGCCCCAAGGGCAGCGAGCGGGCGGCTCTGGACGCCCTGGAAGCCCTGGGCCTGACAGAAGCGGACCTGCAAAAACCGGCGGCGCAGCTGTCCGGCGGGCAGGCAAGGCGGGTGGCCCTGGCCCGGGCGATGCTGGCCCCGGCGGAGGGGGTCATCCTGGACGAGCCTTTCAAAGGGCTGGACGGGGACACCCGGCAGCGGGCCATCGTCTGGACCAAGGCGGCCCTGGCCGGGCGCTGGCTTTTGCTCATCACCCACGATGAAGAAGAGGCGAATGCCTTCGGCGGCAGCACTCTGCGCTGGTAAAATAGAATAAAATGTGGATAAAAAGCAAACAGATTGCCCAAAATTTACAATCTGTTTGCTTTTGTTTTTGGTGATTTGCTTGTAAGCTGCAGAGAGAAGGGGTATAATAAGGGTAACAACAACGGGACCCCGGCACAGCCCCTATCCATAGCATCTTCTATCACAAGGGTCCCGCCTTCAAAGGAGGCCCGGTATTGTATGAAGCTTACATTTTTAGGCGCGGCACATGAGGTCACCGGCAGCTGCTACCTGCTGCAGGTGGGTGACCAGAACATCATGATCGACTGCGGCATGGAGCAGGGCCGCGACATCTACGAAAACCAGCCGCTGCCCTTGGCGCCGGGGCAGGTGGACAGCATGCTGCTCACCCACGCCCACATCGACCACTCCGGCCGCATCCCGCTGATGGCGAAAAACGGCTATCGGGGGCCGGTATTCGCCACCACCGCCACCACCGAGCTGTGCAATATCATGTTGCGCGACTCGGCCCACATTCAGGAATTTGAAGCGGAGTGGCGCAACCGCAAGGCAAAGCGCTCCGGCGCGGAGGAGTACCAGCCCATTTACGACATGAAGGACGCGGAGGCGGCCTTAAAGCTGTTTGTCCCCATCGACTACGGCGAGACCTTCAACGTGGCCCCCGGCGTGACGGCCCGTTTTTCTGACGTGGGCCACCTTTTGGGCTCGGCCAGCATCGAGATCTGGGCCACCGAGGGAGACGTGACCAAAAAGCTGGTCTTTTCTGGCGACATCGGCAACGACCATCAGCCCCTGCTGCGGGACCCCCACTATCTGCACGAGGCGGATTATGTGGTGATGGAGTCCACCTACGGCGACCGGAGCCACGGCCCCCGGCCGGATTATGTGGCCGAGCTGGCGGGCATCATCCAGGAGACCTTCGACCGGGGCGGCAACCTGGTCATCCCCAGCTTTGCGGTGGGCCGCACCCAGGAGATGCTGTATTTTTTGCGGCAGATCAAGGAGCAGGGCCTGGTGAAGGGCCACGGGGATTTCACTGTCTATGTGGACAGCCCCCTGGCGGTGGAAGCCACCCATATCTTCCGCCAGCAGTGGGCGGAATGCTACGACGAGGAAGCCCGCACCCTGGTGATGCAGGGCGTGAACCCCATCAGCTTCAAGGGATTGAAGCTGGCTTTGAGCAGCGACGATTCCAAGGCCATCAACTTTGACCAGAGCCGCAAGGTGATCCTGTCCGCCAGCGGCATGTGCGAAGCGGGCCGCATCCGCCACCATCTGAAACACAACCTGTGGCAGCCCCAGTCCACCATCTTGTTCGTGGGCTACCAAAGCCCCGGCACCCTGGGCCGGGCGCTGGTGGAGGGCGCGCCCCAGGTGCGGCTGTTCGGCGAGACCATCGAGGTGCGGGCCCAGATCAAGGTGCTGGCCGGCGTGTCCGGCCATGCGGACAACGAGGGCCTGATGCGCTGGGCCGCCGCCTTCCGGGAGCACAAGCCCAGCCATGTGTTCGTGACCCACGGCGAGGACACCGTGTGCGACATCTTTGCCAACCGGCTGATGGCCGAGCTGGGTTATGCCGCCAGCGCCCCCTACAACGGGGCGGAATACGACCTGGCCACCGGCCGCTGCCTGGCTCTGGGCAAGCGCAAGCGCATCGAGACCCGCAAGGAGGGCGTTCGCTCCCAGAACCCGGTGTTCCGCCGTCTGCTGGATGCCGGCCATCGCCTGCTGAACATCATCAAAGGCAAGGAAGGCCACGCCAACAAGGAGCTTGCCCGCATGGCCAGCCAGGTGGAAGCCCTCTGCGAAAAGTGGGAAGATTGAGTCTAAATTTGTTGAATTCTAAATAAAATATACTAATTGTAAAATAAAAAGCCAGAAAAATGCCCGAAGCCTGCGCCCGTCAGGCTTCGGGCGTTTGGTGCATGGCGGCAAACTGGCCGGAAAAACAGCCGGAAAGCGGTCCTTAGTCCAGCAGTTCGCAGAGGATGCTGTTCTGGATGATGAGCCCCGCCGGGGTGAGCGCCAGCACGTCGTTTTCCAAGGTGGCATATCCAGCGGCCACACATTTTTTTACAAATTGGAATTGTTTTTGAGAAAATTCCTTATTGTATTTTGCTTTCAGCTGATTCAGGTCCAGCCCGCTGGTGAGCCGCAGCTGCAGCAGGATGTAGTCCTCCACGCCGCAGCCCCCGTCCTGCACCGGCTGGCCGCCCGGCGCAAGAAAGACCTTGGTGTCGCCGGGCCAGTAAAAGCGGCGGCCCCCCACGCAGCTGTGAGCGGCGGGGCCGAGACCCAGGTAGTCCTGACAGTTCCAGTACAGCAGGTTGTGCTGCCCCGCAAAGCCGGGCCGGGCAAAATTGCTGATCTCATACTGGGCAAAGCCCGCCTGTTCCAGCCGGGAGACCCCGTACAGGTAAAAGTCCGCGGCGGCGTCCTCGTCCGGCAGGCCCTCAGGGGGATGCTTGCCGAAGGCGGTGCCCGGCTCGATCTTCAGCAGATAGGCCGAGATGTGGGTGGCCCCGCCCTCTGCGATCAGATCCAGCGTCTCGTCGAACTCCTGGCGGGTATAGTAGGGAAGGGCCATCATGATGTCGCCGCTGATGTTGGCAAAGCCCGCCTGCCGGGCGGCGGAAAAGGCG
>CASEVW010000145.1 GCA_949291395.1 uncultured Oscillospiraceae bacterium
CTTTTTCCGGCTTCACCGGCTCGGCCTCCCGCTGGGGTTCGGCGGGCGCGGCGGCCTCGGCGGCCAGGGCGGCGCTCAGATCCGGCAGGGTGAGCACCGGGATCTTTTTCCGGTTCAGCTTTTCGATGCCGGCCAGGTATTCCCGCTCTTCGGGGCTGCAAAAGCTGATGGCCACGCCCTCGGCCCCGGCCCGGCCGGTGCGGCCGATGCGGTGCACGTAGGTCTCGGGCACCTCCGGCAGGTCAAAGTTGAACACGTGGGACAGCTCGTTGATGTCGATGCCCCGGGCGGCGATGTCGGTGGCCACCAGGGCCCGGATCTTGCCGGCCTTGAAGCTGTCCAGCGCGGCCACCCGGGCGGTCTGGCTCTTGTTGCCGTGGATGGCCGCCGCCGGGATGCCCTGTTTGGTCAAAAAAGTGGCGATGGCGTTGGCCCCGTGCTTGGTGCGGCTGAACACCAGCGCGCTGGTAACGGCGGGGTCTGCCAGAAGCTTTGCCAGCAGCCGCTTTTTCTCCGGCTTGTTCACAAAATACAGCCCCTGCTGGATGCGGTCCACCGTGCTGCTCACCGGGTCCACCTTCACGCTCACCGGCTTTTTCAGGATGCTGTTTGCCAGCTGCTCGATCTCTTTGGGCATGGTGGCGCTGAACAGCAGGTTCTGCCGCTCCTTGGGCAGGTGGCGGATGACCTTTTTCACGTCGTTCACAAAGCCCATATCCAGCATACGGTCGGCCTCGTCCAGCACGAACACTTCCAGATGGCTCAGGTCCACATGGCCCTGGCCGATCAGGTCGTTCAGGCGGCCGGGGCAGGCGGTGAGCACGTCGGTGCCCCGGCGCAGCGCGTCCACCTGGGGCTGCTGGCCTACGCCGCCGAACACCACGCAGTGGCTCACGTTCAGGTATTTGCCGTAATTGGCAAAGCATTCGTCGATCTGCAAAGCCAGCTCCCGGGTGGGGGTCAGGATCAGGGCCCGGACGCCCTTGTGATGGGGGTGGCTGGCGGCCAGCCGCTGCAAAATGGGCAGCGCAAAGGCCGCGGTCTTGCCGGTGCCGGTCTGGGCACAGCCCAGCAGGTCGTGCCCGTCCAGCACCGGGGGGATGGCCTTCGCCTGAATGGGCGAGGGCGTTTTGTAACCCTGCTCCTCCACTGCTTTCAGCAGAGGGCGGTTCAGTTTCAGTTCGCTAAAGTTCATGGATCCTCCACGATCGTCTTCCTTACACCGGCGTCTTATCGGATCCGCCGGCATTCCAGTTCATATCGCTGTTCCTGGGCTGTGCCCAGGGCAAAGGGCCTGCGGGGCAGAAAGCCGCCCGCCGCAAGGCCACGGAACAAATCGCTGTTTTTCACGTCCGGCAGCAGCACGCCGCTGTTGCCGTCCGCTGCCAGTTCCCGCAGTTCTTCCTCGCTGGCCAGGTAGTCCAGCGAGCACATGGGGTTCTGGTGCATGTAGTCCTCCAAAAAGGCATCCAGCACGCCCGCCGCCAAAGGCCAGCGGCTTTGTACGGGCCAAAAGTCCCGCTGCCAGCCGCCATACACAAAGCGCAGCCGGCCGCTGTTTTCTCCCTCGGCGGGCGGCTCGTCCAGCAGCCGCACGCCCTGGCCTGCGCACCACTGGCGGAACGC
>CASEVW010000146.1 GCA_949291395.1 uncultured Oscillospiraceae bacterium
AAGCCGAGGCCGGGCAAGGAAGCTTTGCCTGCGGACTGACGATTTTGTGTAACTGACAGCGTCAGAGCTCCTAGCTAACCATACAGGGTAGCGTCGTCGCTCTTCCTTGCATTTACAGCAAAATCGCCGGGCCGCAGGTGCGCGGCAGCCCTGGCCCACGTCTTTGAGAGCAAAACAGATGAAAAGGGGCACCCCAATACTTGGTGTATTGGGGCGACCCTTTGAATTTGTTAGGCTCCAAAAACGTAAGCCAGGGCCAAAGCTTCCTTACTCGGACTCGGCTATGCCCTGCGGGCTCTTTTTCCAAAACTGCCACCAGGGCGCGGCCGGCAGGGGAGGGTCTTCTACCTCAATGACATATTTTTCATAGGCGTTCACCACGGTGGTATCGCCCTTTTCGCAAAGACGGGGAAGATTGACATTGTAGCTCATGTGCACATGGCCATGAATAAAGTACTGGGGCTGATACTCCGCCAAAAGATCGTTGAAGCACTCAAACCCGCGGTGGGGCAGATCGTCGCCATCGTTCAGGTCACGGGCGGGGGCGTGGGTCACCAGCAGGTCGAAGCCCTTTTCCCGCCGCAGCGCGCCCCGCAGCTTGCGGATGCGGGCCCGCATCTCCTGCTCGGTATACTGGAATGGGCCCACTTTGTAGCGGAAGGAACCGCCCAGCCCCAGGATGCGCAGACCTTGGAAATTGTAGACGGTATCCTCGATGCAGGTGCAGCCCTCCGGCGGGTCGTTCAGATAACGGCTGTCGTGGTTGCCGTGTACATAAAGCACTGGTGCGGCGCTGAAGGTGGAGATCAGGGTAAGGTAGCGGGGGTTCAGATCCCCGCAGGAGATGATCAGGTCGTATCCCCGCACCTTTTCGGGGCTAAAATAATCCCAAAGCCCCTTGGACTCCACATCGGCAAGCAATAAGATCTTCATTCGTCCCTCCTAACACGGACCCTGGCCTTACAGGGCCGGGTCGGTCTGTTCGTCCTTGTTCACGCCCACAAGCGATACCAGAGGCTTGGCCTCATCGATCAGCTCGTCAAAGCGAAGGATGTGCCCCACCACGTTGCTGGCCAGCCAGTCCATGGTGATGACCTCTTCGGGGGTGAGGCGGGCATGGCCCCGGGGCAGCACCGCGTTGCCCGCCTGGTCATAAAGTTCGCCGGCAAAGGGGTCGAAATCCCGGCTGCAAACGGCCTGCCGCAGCAGGTCCACCAGGCGCTTGGTCTCGGCGGGCAGATTGCGGGAGCACAGCACGTCGATCACGCCGGCGTCCATGCCCCACCAATAGTTCAGAGCCCGGTCCCCGGCGGCTTCGCCGGACCAGCCGCCGTTGAGGATGGACTGGACGATGCGCACGTAAAATTCGCCCCAGTTCCAGAAAGGCATGGCGTAGTTGCAGAAGGTATCGCCCTCCAGCCGGTAAAGGCCAAACTTCCAGGGCGGCTGCTGGGGGGAACGGTTGTCTACGTCCGAGATCAGGGTGATGCCCCGGTCCGCAAAGCGGCGGGAAATGTCCGTGCCTTTTTCACAGGTCCATTCCAGATAGACCTTGGCCCGGGGGTTGGTCATCTGTACGCCCAAGGCAAAGGCATTGATGGCCGCCGTCATGCCATAGGTGGGGTAGGTGGCCACATAGCCGATCTTGTTGTCGCCGGCCAGCACGCCCGCAATGGCGCCCAGCAAAAACTTTGCCTCGTGGATGCGGCCGTAATAGGTGCGGATGGAGGGATGGGACATATTCAGCGAACAGTTGATGATCTTGACTTGAGGGTGGGCCAGCGAGCTTTTCAGGCTGGCGCTGATCAGCTTGGGAGTGGTGGTAAAGATCACCTCGCAGCCGTCGGCAATGGCCTGTTCCAGCACCTGCTCGCCGTTTTGCTCCGGTACCACATTGTCGTAACAGCGGGTGGTCACCCGGCCGCCAAAATGAGCCTCCAGTTCGCCCCGGCCAAAGTCGTGGGCGTAAGTCCAGGCAGAGGTCTCGGCGCTTTTTTCATACACAAAGCCGATCTGCAGGCTGGGGGAAGAAAACCGGATGGGGCTGTGCAGGCGGGACAAAAGCCCGGTGGAGGGCGGCGCGGCCGGCTCCATGGACAGCTCGATGGCATCCGGCTGGGCCAGCACCAGGATCTCGCTCCAGGCACGGTCCAGAGCCTGCTGCAAGGCGATCATATCCATGTCGCACAGCTGCTTATAAGAGTACACCCCCAGCAAGGCGAGCAGAGCGTCCGCCACGGTGATGGGCAGCTGGCTGCCGCCCTTGCGCTGGAACACTTGCTGGAAGCGATAGTACAGCGAGGTGAGAACGCTCTTTTCCTCGTCGTTCCAGCGCTCGCCGGGAGCTTTGCCGGTGGCGGCCACAAATTTGGCAAACCGGCCCTCCTGGGTGAACCAGAGCAGGTTGATCTGGGTCAGTTTGTAAAAATCCAAAAACTCGTAGTAGATGTTGATCTCTTTGGTGCCGTTTTTCTTGGGCACATACCGGGTCACGTTGCCAGGGATGCTGCCCGCCCCCAGATACTTCATCACAGAGACCCGCTTGTTGCCCTCGATGACGTAAAACCGGTTCAGAAACTCCACCGCTTCGATGGGGTCCCGGATGCCTTCCTCCATCTGGGATTCGCACAAAGCGCTCCACTTGACGGCGAATTCGGTGCGGTCGCCCAACAGGGGCATAAAATTGCTGGAAAAGGCCGTCTTGCGGCCTTCGGTCTTGGTGCCCACGATGGCGTCCAGGGGGATGTTCACCAGGCCCAGGGGCTGGGTGCCCTCCAGCTCGGTATTTTCCAGAATATCATCCAGCACCTGCAAATAAGGGTATTGGCCTTTGGAGACCCGGGTGCGGAAGTTGCGCTGGCCCATGCGCTGGGCTTTTTTGTAATCTTCAATGGAAAGGGACAAACGGATCACTCCTTTGTGCAAGCTCTGGCGGGAAAGCCGGGAAACGGTCTTTTTTTATAGTAGTGGATTTTTTGGCAAAACACAAGCGAAAACGGCTAAAATTTGAGCCACAGTCAGTTTTCCTGAGGCTGCTGGGCCATCGGCGGGAACCGCAGGCGGGTCAGGCAGCCGGCAAACAGCAGGCTGCTGATGCCCCAGGTGATGGGGTAGGCCCAGTAGATGACCTGGATGTCCGGGATAAAATGCACCGCCATGGTGATGTAGCAGATGCGCAGCACGCACCACACCGCCAGCATGATGGCCATGGGGATGATGGGCCGGCCCATGCCCCGCAAAATGCCCGCGCAGCAGTGGGAAAAAGCCAGCAGGCAGTAGAACAGGGACACGGTGCGGGCGTCCGCCGCGCCAAAGGCGATCACGTTGGGGTCGCTGCTGAAAGCCGACACCAGCCAGGGAGCCAGGGCAAAGATGGCCATGCCGATGCACTCGGCCAAAAAGGGGCTGCAAAGCAGGCCGAAGCGCATACCCTGCTTCACCCGGTCGTAACGGCCCGCGCCGATGTTCTGGCTCACAAAGGTGGAAAGGGCCAGGGCAAAGCAGGTGACCGGCAGAAAGGCAAAGCCCTCGATCTTGCTGTAAGCGCCGCAGCCGGCCATGGCGTCGGCGCCGAAGGCGTTGATGTTGGCCTGCACGATCACGTTGGCCAGCGAGATCACCGAGCTCTGCACGCCGGAGGGCACGCCCAGGGTGAGGATCTGGCGAAGCATGGGCAGGTCGAACCGCACGCTGTGCCAGCGCACCCGGTAGCCGCCCTCCACCCGGCCCAGCTTGTGGAAAGCCAGGAACGCACTCAGCGCCTGGCTGATGATGGTGGCCAGGGCGGCGCTGGCAACGCCCCACCGGAACACCGCCACGAACAAAAGGTCCAGCACCACGTTGACGAGGGAGGAGAGGATCAGGTATTTCATGGGGCTGCGGCTGTCGCCCACCGATTGCAGGATGCCGGCCCCCATGTTGTACAGCACCACCGCCACCGAGCCGAGAAAATACACCCGGAAGTAGGCGATGGACTGGGGCAGCACGTCCGCCGGCGTGCCCATCCAGCGCAGGATCTGAGGGGTAAAGATAATGCCCGCCACCGTGAGCAGCCCGCCGGCGGCAAGGCCCAGGGCCACGGTGGTATGTACCGCCCGTTCCAGGTCTTTGTCGTTGCGGGCGCCGAACAGCCGGGCTACCAATACGCCCGCGCCCAGCGAAACGCCGTTCACAAAGCCGATGAGCAGCATGATCAGGCTGCCGGAGGAACCCACCGCCGCCAGGGCCTGGGGTCCCAGAAAGTTGCCCACGATCAGGGAGTCCACCGCGTTGTACAGCTGCTGGAACAGGTTGCTGAAAAAGATGGGGATGGCAAAAAGCAGCATCTTTTTGGGCACGCTGCCCACCGTAAGAAGGTTTTGTTCGTTTGTCATTGTTTTCTCACACCGTCCATTGGGGTCAAAAAAACATCCGGCGCATCGAAAGCCGAGTCCGAGTAAGGAAGCTTCCTTGCCCGGCCTCGGCTAAGGATGCCCGGCGACCCGCTTGTATTATCGTTTTGTTACTATCATACCACCGGCGGCAAAGGGATGCAAGGCAGTGACGTGGTATCCCGGCAAAGCGCAAAAGCGGCCGGTTGGCAGCCGGGGCAAATGCTGCTATAATGGAGCATGCGAAACGGAAAACGGGGAGGATACCATGTACAGTTCCAAACAGATGATCGTGATGCGCCGGGACCTGAAGATGCGCAAAGGCAAGATCGCGGCACAGGCGGGCCATGCCTGCGTGACCGCTACCCTGCTGGCTCTGGAAAAGGAGGGTCGCCTGGGTCAGGTCCGGCCCATGGGCGGCTATGTGGGCCTGGAGACGGGCCAGCAGCCGGACACGCCCCTGAGCGAGTGGTTCTCGAAAGGCGTGGCGAAGATCTGCGTCTATGTGGATTCGGAAGAAGAGCTGCTGGCGCTGGACCGGCAGGCCAAAGAAGCGGGCATCATCAGCGCCCTGATCCAGGATGCGGGCATGACCGAGTTCCACGGCCAGCCCACCTATACCTGCCTGGCACTGGAACCGCTGCCCGCCGAGCGAGCGGATGCCATCACCGGCCAGCTGCCGCTGTATTGACTCGCACAAAGCAAAAAACGGCCGCTTTTGCCCAAAAAACAGGGCGGAAGCGGTCGTTTTTGTGTATCAGAATTGCAGCCGGGCAATGCGGTCAAAGGCTTCGCCCAGTTTTTCCTCGCTGGTGGTGCAGGCGATGCGCACATAGCCCTCGCCCGCCGCGCCAAAGCCCACGCCGGGCACCATGGCCACATGGGCTTCCCGGAGGCATTTGTCACAAAAGGCGATGGAGTCCAGGCCAGTCTCCTTGATGTTCATAAACAGGTAGAAGGTGCCTTCCGGCGGCCGCACCGACAGCTTGGGGATGGCGTTGATGCGCTGGGCGGCGTAAAAGACCCGCTGGCGGTACGCACCGGTGTATTTGTCTCCGATCTGGCCCCGCAGGCGCAGGGCATGGATGGCCGCCCGCTGGGACACCGAGGGCGCCGAGTACACCATGTTCTCGTTGATGCGCTTGATGGTGTCGATCACCGGGGTCTCGGCGATGATGGTGCCCACCCGCCAGCCGGTCATGATGTAGTTTTTGGAAAAGCTGTTCAGGGTGATGGTGCGCTGGGCCATACCGGGCATGGAGCGGAAAGGTTGGAAAGGCTTGCCGAACATATAGTCGGTGTAGATCTCGTCCACGATCACCACCAGGTCAAATTCCTCGGCCACCTGGGCCAGGGTCTGATAGGTCTGCATGTCGTAGGCGGCGCCGGTGGGGTTGCAGGGGTTGTTCACGATCATGGCCTTGGTGCGGGGGCTGATGGCGGCCCGCAGCCGCTGGGCGCTGATGCCAAAGCCCTCTTCCTCCAGGCAGGGCACCTCCACCACGGTGCCGCCCGCCAGCTCGGTCTGCTCTTTATAAGGGAAGAAGTAGGGGGCGAACAGCACCACTTCGTCCCCCGGGTCCAGGATGCTCATCAGTGCAAGCTCCATGCCAAAGCAGCTGGAGGCGGAGATGAACACCTGGCTGCGGTCCAGCTCGATCTGATGGACGGTCTTGTAGTAATGGCGCACCTCGTCGATCAGCTCCGGGTCGCCCTGGGGGGAGGTGTAGTGGGTGTGGCCCGCCAAAGCGTCCTCCATGGCGGCCCGGATGATGCGTTCATCGGTGGTAAAATCGGTATCGCCGATGCTCAGATCGATCAGGTCTGGGTAGGCGTTTTTGTCTGCCGCGGCGCTGGCCATCACACTGTCCTGCGAGGCCTGAAAACGCTTGGCAATGTAGTTTTTCATAAAAGCGATCTCCTTGTGTAGGCTTTTGCCGCGTCATCGGGCGGCGTGTTTTTTGTACTATTTAGTATAGCACATCAGTGTGAGAAAGTGCAGTGCCGTTTTAAACAAAGATATGCATAAAAATTGCCCTAAAATGAATAAATAAACGAAAATGTGAATACAAACCCCAGGCGGACGGGTTGCAACAAAACGCAAAAAGAGGTAGGATAAAAGGCAGAACAAACAAAACGAGGGGATGAACGAATGGAGCAGATCACAGCAGCCCAGATCATTTACGTAAAGCCCCGAGGCAGTGAAATGGTGCAGGGCGAGATCAAGGGGGCCTTTGAGTACAACGGCGGCCACGGGGCCACCACCTTTTTTGTCAGTGCCGTGGTGGCCGAGGAGGTGCTGCAAGACCCGCAGCTGGCAGAGCTTGCTGCCGTGGATACCATCAAGTTCCAGCAGCAGCCGGAGGGCGGCTGGCAGGTGGTCTTTTCCGACGAGGAGATGACCGGCCGGGTGGCCATTGCCACGACAGAGGAGGAGATGGAAAAACTGTGCCAGCGGGATCACATCCAGCTGGTTCATGTATAATTATTCGCCGCCGCTGCCGGGCTTTACAGCCGGGCGGCAAGCGGGGTATAATAGAGCTACTGAAAAGAGGTGTGGTGCCTTATGCTTTTGCGGAAAAAACCCATGTTTGGCGCGAATATCCAGCCCGCCTGCATTTACTGCGAGTTTGGGCGCAAGGCCAGCGATCCCCGTATGATCCTGTGCGGCAAGCGGGGCGTGGTGTCGCCCTACTACCATTGCAAAAAATTCAGCTACGACCCTCTGCGGCGGGTGCCCCGCCGCCAGCCAAAGCTGCCGGAATTTTCGGCAGAGGACTTCAGCCTGGACTAAATGCCGGGCCAGCCAGGCGACAATGAAAAAGGGACCGGACTGCTTTCGGAGGCAAACGAAAGCGGCCTGGTCCCTTTTGGTCTTTTGAAATGCCGTAAAATGGCGGCGCATTACAGCAGCTCGCCCTCGTTGGCCTGCTGTTCGGTGACCTCCCGGGCGGGCGGCTGGGCGGAAAAATCGGCTTGCAGCACGGCCTGTGGCCAGTTCAGCCCGATGTTCGGATACATCCCCTTGGTGCGGGCGGCCGCTTCCATCTGCTCCACCAGTTCCGCCAGGGCCGCGCGGGTCAGCGGGCCGCCCCGCCAGTGGAACACCAGCGGCTTCTTTTTGCGGATGGCTTGCAGCACCCGTTTTTCCACGTCCTCCAGCTTGGTGAAGGAGAGCTTTTTCTCCCGGTAGTAAAACCGGCTGCCCTCGGTACAGCGGGGGCCGGGGTAGAGCAGGGGTTCGTGATCCCGGAACAGGCGGCTGTCGTCCAGATTGAAGTAGTCGTACCGGATCACCCCGTCCCGCCCCAGAGAATTGTCAAAGGTGGCGTCCAGGTGGTAGTATTCGCCCTCTAGCCGGACAACGTTCCAGGCGTGGCGGTATTTGATGCCCTGTTCCGGGTTTGCCTCCGAGAGCACCACGATGCACCACAGCCCCAGCGCGTCGCACAGGGCCTTGACGGTCTTGGCGATGCCCTCGCACACCCCAACGCCCTGGCCCAGCGGGCCGATGATCTCGTGGGAGTAGGGCTTTTTCAGCTTGTCATACCGCACGTTCTGGCAGATAAAGTCGTGCACATAGCGCTCTTTTTCCCAGTCGGAAAGGCTTTGTGCCGGGCGGGCCAGCTTTTGCAGCCGGGCGGCCATGGCTTTCTGGTGCTCCTGCACCTTGCTTTTGTCAAACAGATATTCCGGCACCAGCTCCACATGGGATGCCTGGGGATAAAACCGGTAGGAAAAGCGGACGGCGTAAAAGATCTCCGGGTGATCCAGCCGCAGTTTGAGAAAAATATCCCCCAGCTCCCGGCCCTCCAGCCGGGGCACCGAAAAGGCGGGGGAGAGGGCGGTCAGGCCGGTGAGCATGGCATGGTAGGCGCTCTGCTGGGTCTTGTTCATCTGGTCGTAATAGTAAGAATTCATAAAGCCTCCGTGAAAAAGCGGAACGATGGGCAGTTTTGAATTATCAGTATAACACATTTGCCGGGCCGGTGAAAAGCCGGCTTTTAGGGAGGGAAACCATACAACGATGAAACTGTTTGCTGTGGATATGGACGGCACCTGCCTGGACGGGCACAGCCGTTTGAGCGACGAAAACTTACAGGCGCTGCGTCAGGCGGCACAGGCGGGCATCCAGGTGGTGCCCACCACCGGCCGCAGCCTGAGCTGCCTGCCTCACCGCTTGCGGGAAGAGGGCTTTTTCCGCTATGTGATCTCCTCCAACGGGGCAGTGGTCACCGACCGGCAGACCGGCGAGACGCTGTTCCAAGCGCTGATCCCCCGGCAGCGGGCGCTGGAGCTGGTGCGCCAGGCAGATCGGCTGCCGGTGGGCATCACGGCCCATCTGGACAACGAATATCTGGTGCAGGGGCGAGCACTTTCGCTGCTGGGACGGCTCGCCTTTGGGCCGGACGCCCGGTCCAGCATCCGGGTGGAAGACATGGCGCAGGCCATTGCGAACTCCGGCAAGGACGTGGAGGAGATCCAGCTGTATTTTTTGTCCCGCTCTGCCCAGGAAGCCACCCGCCAGATGCTGGCCCGGTGCGCGCCGGACTGCCTGGCCGCGTTTACCGGCCAGTATGTGGAGATCTTTTCGCAAAATGCTTCCAAGGGCATCGCTTTGGCTCACCTGGCTCAGCGGCTGGGCATTGCCAAAGAAGAGGTGGCCTGCATCGGCGACGGCGAGAACGACCTGCATATGTTCCAGGCGGCGGGCCTGCGCTTTGCCGTGGGCAGCGGCGTGCCGGAACTGAAACAGCAGGCGGATGTGGTGGTGGCAGCCAACGGGGAAAACGGCGTGGCCCAGGCCGTGCGGGAGTACCTGCTGAAAGAAAGACGATAAAAAAGTGGAGTGAAAAACCGGAGTTTGAAAGGAGAAAACTCATGTATCCGTTAGTATCTGTTCTTATTATAGTGGTTGGTGCGCTACTATTGGTTTTTGCAAATAAAATTATAAAAAACAACAAGGTTAATCGAATTGGCATTAAAGTGGTTGGCGGTATTTTAATTATAATTGGTTTACTTCTGCTGTATTTTTTATTATCAGAAAAATTGACATTGCCATTATTTAATAAGTGAAATTCCAGCTTGTCGGGGAGTTAAGCGGAGGAAAACCAAAATTTGAGGGAGGAAATCATGAGCGGCTTTAGCGTTCGAGAAATGCTTGCTATGCAACAGACATTACAAGAAAAATATAAAGATAAGTGGGAGCCGATTTGTCCGGAAACAGGTAAGCATAAATTGCTGTGGATGATCGGTGAGATAGGCGAAGTTGTAGATATCATTAAGAAAAATGGAGAAAGCAAATCACTTGAAGAGAGCGATCTGCGGAAACATCTTGTTGAAGAAATGGCAGATGTTTTGATGTATTACAACGATGTTCTCCTTTGCTATGGAATTAGCGATGAGGAACTGAAAGAAGCATATACGACCAAATTTGAAAAGAATATGAAACGCTGGTGAATTCCATTTTATTGGGTGTTTTAGACGGAGAAAAAATCAAAATTGGGGTAATGTCATGTATAAATTAGAAACAGAAAACTTCTTTCTGGAATTGGACCCAGAGGTGCACCAAAAGGACGTTCCATATCCGGTAAACACCAGCCTACCCATAAAAGTGATCAGCAATGGGTTTTCTGCTGAATCCATAATGGATGTTGATGTCCGGGGGCTTGCGCGTTTTGCTGTATATCTGGATGAATTGTATGAAACGCTTGAAGGCTCTGCAAGGTTGGAAGAGCCGTATGGACTACATTCTTATATAGAATTTACAGCTTGTGGCAGAGGTCATATCAAGGTCAAGGGGAATATCCACAATAGCATTGCTTACGAATATGAACAAGAACTCAGGTTTGAAAATGAAATTGACCAGACACATTTAAAACGTTTTGTAAAGGCATTGTTGGCGGATCACAAAAAATATGCAGAGCGGTAACTTTGTGGCAGAATAGGTCACAGCACCCCAAAACCGAAAAGAGATAAAAACAAAAGCCCGGTGTTCCTCCTTTTGGCGGGGAACACCGGGCTTTTTGACAAGGTAAATATCGGCGGCTCAATAGTAATAATTGGACCGGTTGCTGCTGATGGCGAGGCATTGGCGCAGCACCGTGCTGCTCCGTTCATTTTGGGCTTTCAGCCAAAGCATTTTTTCGTGCTGCTCCTGCTTTGCTTTTTTCTGGTACTCTTTCCAGTATGCGCAGGTCTTGTGACAGCCCTCCTCGTAATGAGGGCAGGTGGAACGACAGGGGATCATGGACAATGCAGCTCCTTTCGTTAGGACCGGCACCGCAGCGGGCCCGGCCGCAGCTTCTGACTCTATTCTAACACATGTTGTAGAAAATTGGAAGTGTCTTGTGTAAATTCTTTGCGTAATTTCAATAAAATCAGCGCAAAACCTTAACCTGGGGCAGCTTTCTGCCCCGCAAAAAGGGGGCAAGGCTGTACAAAAGGCCGTTTTTTCGCTATACTGAAAACGGAAAACAAGGCCCGCCCCGCTGCGGCCAAAAATAGAACAAAGGACGGCAGAACAATGGATTATTTCAAAAAGGCGCTGGAGATGCACGCCCAGCACAAAGGCAAGATCGAAGTGGTGAGCAAGGTGCCGGTGAAGACCCGGGACGATCTGTCCACCGCATACACCCCCGGCGTGGCCGAGCCCTGCCGGGAGATCGCAAAAGACCCCACGGCGGCCTACACCTATACTTCCAAGGGCAATTTGGTGGCGGTGGTGTCCAACGGCACGGCGGTGCTGGGCCTGGGCAACATCGGCGCGGCCGCGGCCCAGCCGGTGATGGAGGGCAAAGCCATCCTGTTCAAGGAGTTTGGCGGCGTGGACGCTTTCCCCATCTGCCTGGACACCCAGGACCCGGAAAAGGTCATCGAGGCGGTGCGGCTTCTGGCCCCGGTGTTTGGCGGCATCAACCTGGAGGACATCTCCTCCCCGAACTGCTTCTACATTGAAGAGACCCTGGAAAAAGAGCTGGATATCCCCGTGTTCCACGACGACCAGCACGGCACTGCCATTGTGGTCACCGCCGCCCTGCTGGGGGCGCTGCGGGTCGTGGGCAAGGACATCGGCTCCATCAAGGTGGTGGTGAACGGCCCCGGCGCGGCGGGCACCGCCATCATCAAGATGCTGCTGGCCGCCGGTGTGACCAATGTGATCGCCTGCGACGAAAACGGCATCTTGTACAAAGACCGGGGCGTGGGCATCCAGGACCACAAAAAGATGCTCTGTGAGATCACCAACAAAGAGGACCTGCGGGGCGGCCTGGCGGAAGCCGTTCAGGGGGCGGACGTATTCATTGGCGTGTCGGTGGCCGGGGCGCTGAAACCGGAAATGGCCCGCACCATGGCAAAGGACGCTATCGTGTTCGCCATGGCGAACCCCACCCCGGAGATCCTGCCGGACGAGGCCAAGGCCGCCGGCGTGCGGGTCATCGGCACCGGCCGCAGCGACTTTGCCAACCAGATCAACAACGTGCTGGCGTTCCCCGGCGTGTTCAAGGGTGCCCTGCGGGTGCGTGCCCGGGACATCAACACTGCCATGAAGGTGGCCGCCGCCCACGCCATCGCCGACCTGGTGAGCGACGAGGAGCGCAATGAAGATTACATCATCCCCGGCGCCTTCGACCCCCGTGTGGCGGACGCCGTGGCGGATGCAGTGGCGAAGGCCGCCCGGGAAACGGGGGTGGCCCGGCTGTGAGAGAGATAGCCGCTCAGGCCATCACCGAAACGGTGGCCCGGCTGTGCATCGAAGCGAACCGCCAGCTCTCCCCGGATATGGAACAGGCAGTGCGCGGCGCGTTTGAAGCGGAGCGCTGGCCCATTGCGAAAACTACTCTGGGCACGCTGTGCGAAAATTTGGACGCCGCCCGTGCCACCGGCCTGCCCATCTGCCAGGACACCGGCATGGCCTGCGTGTTCTGCGAGATCGGCCAGGAGGTGCACATCCAGGGGGATTTTGAAGCCGCCATCCATGCAGGAGTGGCCAAAGGCTACACCGAGGGCTACCTGCGCAAATCGGTGGTGAAAGACCCCATCCGCCGGGGCAACACCGGCGACAACACCCCTGCCGTCATCCACACCCGGCTGGTCCCCGGCGACAAGCTGAAGATCACCGTGGCCCCCAAGGGCTTCGGCAGCGAGAACATGAGCCGCCTGGGGATGCTCCGCCCCTCGGACGGGGAGCAGGGCGTGAAGGACTTTGTGGTGGAGACCGTCAAGCTGGCGGGGCCGAACCCCTGCCCGCCCATCGTGGTGGGCGTGGGGGTAGGCGGCACCTTTGAAAAGGCCGCCCTGCTGGCAAAGCAGGCTCTGCTGCGGCCGGTGGGCAGCCGCAACCCGGACCCCTACTACGCCGCCATGGAAGAGGAACTGTTGGAAAAGATCAACGCGCTGGGCATCGGTCCTCAAGGCTTTGGCGGCAAGACCACCGCCCTGGGCGTGCAGATCGAGACCTATCCCACCCACATTGCGGGCATGCCCGTTGCGGTGAACATCAACTGCCATGTGACCCGGCATAAGGAGGCGGTGCTCTGATGGAATACAAACTCACAACGCCCCTCACCGAAGGGGTGACCCGCTCGCTGCGGGCGGGGGACACGGTGCTGCTGTCCGGCGTGATCTACACCGCCCGGGACGCCGCCCACAAACGGCTGTGCGAGTGCCTGGAACGGGGCGAAGCACTGCCCATCGACGTGAAAGACGCGGCCATCTATTACGCAGGCCCCACTCCGGCCCAGCCGGGGCAGGTCATCGGGGCCTGCGGCCCCACCACCAGCTACCGGATGGACGCCTACGCCCCCACGCTGCTGCGCCTGGGGCTGAAAGCCATGATCGGCAAAGGCAAGCGGGGCGGGGAAGTGGTGCAGGCCATGAAAGAGACCGGCGCCGTGTACCTGGCCGCCATCGGCGGAGCGGGTGCGCTGATGGCCTCCCGGGTGAAAAGCGCCCAGCTGGTCTGTTATGAGGACCTGGGCAGCGAGGCCATCCGCTGCCTGGAAGTGGAGGACATGCCGCTGACCGTGGTCATCGACTCGCTGGGCAATGACCTGTACCAAACCGGCCCGGAAGCCTATCGGGCCAGCCAGAACTGAGCCGCCCGTTAAATCTAAAATAAGAAAAACTGCCGCCGTGGGAGCGTGTGTTCCCACGGCGGCAGTTAAGCATTTTATGTTTTTGATCCCAAAGGACGGGATACATCTTTCAAAAAGAAGGTGAAACGATGGACGCAATGACAACTGCTGAACTTAATCAGTATCTGGAGAACATTGCAAGGCTGATCGAAGCGACTGCTAAAGACTCCGAAGCCGCCGCCAAGATCGTGAGAGACAGCAAAGTAACGGCATAAAACCATTCTGTGGCAGCTGTTAAGGACTTTTGCAGTCTTGTTTTCAGGTTGCAGGCAATAAAATATTCCAAATCTGTTAGCTTATCTGTTAGTTTATGAGCCTTTACCACGCTTTTTTACCCATGATCTGGTAATTAATAAAACATACGAAAAAGCCCACAAAACGACCTGTCAGGCCATTTTGCGGGCTTTTTCTTGGAGCTGGAGATCGGACTTGAACCGACGACCTGCTGATTACGAATCAGCTGCTCTACCGACTGAGCCACTCCAGCGTCTTTCCTTTGCGCACCATCCGGCGAACCGGTTTGGCAACAGTAATTATCATACCGAAAAATCTTGCTCGCGTCAAGAGGAAAATTGCGCAAAACGCCATTCGACTAAAATTCTTTTTCTTTTCCACGCGAACCGGCCCGGCTTTCTGCGCCGTGCCGCCAGCTCAAACCAGGGCGGTCTGCGCCGGCGGCACGGACTTTGAAAAAGCCCAGTTTTACAGCGGGCTGGCGGTCCCGGTCATCCTGCCCTGGGCTGCCTTGCGTCTGCCGCTGCGGCGGGACTGGTCCAGCCGGTACAGCACCACACAGCACAGGGCAAACAGCACCAGTGCCGTGTCCGGCGCGGTGCGGGTGGTGGGGATCACGGTGGGGGCCAGGGTGCTCACCACATCGGCAGCACCGGGCAGCAGCGCCAGAAAACGGGGCAGGAACAGCAGCGAAAAGGCCAGATGTACCGGCCGGGCTGCCAGCAGCGGCCAGAGGGGCAGTTCGGCACACAGCAGCGCCCGCACCTGCAAACACACCGAAAGGCTTTGGATGCTCAGGGCGATGCAGCAGGCGGTGACCGCTGTGCCGTCGGTCAGCTGGCTTGCGGCGGCGCAGCCGCTGGTGACTTCCAGCAGGGCGTTCAGCAAAAATGTCTCCTTTTGCGGCAGGGAACAGGACTGCCCCAGCACGGTGCAGAGAAACCGGAAAAACACCACAAAGCCGCAGACCGTCAGCATGGAACTTACTGCATTGCCCACGGCGGCCACAAAGCCGCTTTCCGCTTTTCGGGGGCTGTTTTGGGATGCTTTCCCTGTAAAGTTAGTCGGCTTGTCAGGCGGAAAGGCCCCGCTTTTCGCTAGGATCCAGGCCAAAAACCGAAAAATGATCCCGGTGCACAGGTTTGCGCACAGCAACGCCCCCAAAAGGCAGAATCCCACCGAAGCGCTGCCCAGCATCAGCAGGCCCACGGTGTTTACGATAAAGGCCGGGCCGGACCCCACGCCGCACACCAGAAGCAAAGCCGCGCCCCGCTGGTCCAGCCGGCCCTGCCGGTACAGCTGGGAGATGGTACTGGCGGCCACGGCAAAGCCGCCCAGCCAACTGATGAGCAAAGCGGCGCCCGCCTGCTTTTCCCGCAGCCCTAAGCCGAACCGGGTGATGGGGTACAGCGCCAGGCCCAAGCCCTCGGCCAGGGGGCTTGCCACGATCAGGCTGGACACCACGAAAAAGGGGAACAGCGCCGGGATGACCTGCCCCGCACAGCTGGCCAGCCCGGCCTGGATACCCCGGGCGCTCTGCTGGGGCCAGCGCAGCATCAGCGCCAGGCAGATCAGTGCGGCGGCGCCGCGAAAGAGACCCTGTTTGTCAAATTTCTTCATAACATCTTCCTCCACAGCAATATACATACTCTTGTAGCAAGTGCGCAAGGGGGTGAGGGGATTGAAGCGGAAAAAACGGGGCCAGCGGGAATCGGCAAAACAGATCCTGCAGGGGCTGTTCCGGCAGCCGGAACAGGGGTTTTACCGCCAGCCGGTGCTTCACATCAACTGCCAGGGGCAGATCGAGGTGGAAAATTACCGGAACATCCTGCTCTATAATGAAAACCAGGTCCGCCTGGATATGGGCCGCTGGGAGATCGCGCTGTTTGGCGACACACTGGAGCTGTGCGCCGCCAGCAAGGGGCGGCTGGTGCTGAAAGGGCGGGTGTTCCGCTCGGAATTTTCCTATAAGGAGGCATAACGGGATGAAAAGCATCTGGAACAGGCTGTTTGCCCGGGTACGGTTCACCGCCGTGGG
>CASEVW010000147.1 GCA_949291395.1 uncultured Oscillospiraceae bacterium
CCGCCACCGGCAGGCCGCCCTCGCACAGGGCCGCGGCCAGAGGCGCAGCGTCCCGCTCGGGATGGTTCAGCTTGATGACCGGCACCACGCCGATCTGGGAAATGCGCTCGGAAATGGGATTCATCTGAAAACGCTCCTTTCCCTGTTTACACGCCGGAATAGGCGGAGAAACCGCCGTCGATGGGGATGCACACGCCGGTGATGAAGCTGGCGGCCTCGTTGTTCAGCAGGAACAGCACGGCGCCGGCCAGCTCCTTGTCGGTGTCGCCGAAGCGGCCCATGGGGGTGGCGGCCAAGATCTTGCCGGTGCGGGCGGTAGGGGTGCCGTCCTCGTTGAACAGCAGCTTCTGGTTCTGCTGGGTGGAGAAGAAGCCGGGAGCGATGGCGTTCACACGGATGCCCACCTTGCTGAAGTGCACCGCCAGCCACTGGGTGAAGTTGCTCACCGCGGCCTTCGCGCCGGAGTAGGCGGGGATCTTGGTCAGCGGGGTGTAGGCGTTCATGGAGGAGATGTTCAGGATGTTGCAGCCCTCACGGCCCACCATCTGGCGGGCAAAGGCCTGGGTGGGCAGCAGGGTGCCGATGAAGTTGAGGTTGAACACGAACTCCACGCCGCTGGTCTCCAGGTCAAAGAAGCTCTTGGTGTCGCCGTCGATGTCGCCGTCCTCGTAGTACTCCTTGTCGGTGGTGGCGCGGGGGTTGTTGCCGCCGGCGCCGTTGATGAGGATGTCGCAGGGGCCCAGATCGGCGGCCACCGCGTCGGCCACGGCGTAGCAGCTGTCCTTATCCAGCACATTGCACTTATAAGCCTTGGCCACGCCGCCCTCGGCGGTGATCTCGTCGGCGAACCTGCCGGCGGCTTCCTCGTTCAGGTCCAGCAGGGCCACCTTGGCGCCCGTGCGGGCCAGCACCTTGGCGAAAGCGGAGCAGAGCACGCCGCCCGCGCCGGTGACAACCGCGACTTTGCCGGTCAGATCGGTATTCAGAACGTTCTTTTCCATTGGTTTTCCCTCCGTTTATGCCTTCAGGGCCTTTTCCCAGGCCTCGAACAGTCCGTTGATGTAGGTAGCGCCCAGAGCGCGGTCGTACAGGCCGTAGCCGGGCTTGCCCTCCTCGCCCCAGATCATGCGGCCGTGGTCGGGCCGGACGTAGCCATCGAAGCCGTTCTCCACCAGCGCGCAGACGATCTCGCTGATGTCCAGGCTGCCGCAGGAAGACAGGTGGGCACGCTCCTCAAAGGAGCCGTCCTCCATGATCTTCACGTTGCGGATGTGCATGAACGCGATGCGGTCCATCGCGGCGTACTTGCGCACCATGGCCACCACGTCGTTGCTGGCGGCGCAGCCCAGGCTGCCGGTGCACAGGCACAGGCAGTTGGCGGGAGAATCCACCAGCTTGAGGAAGCGGTCCAGATTCTCCTCACAGGTGATGATGCGGGGCAGGCCGAAGATGGGGTACGGGGGATCGTCCGGGTGGATGGCCATCTTCACGCCGCACTCCTCGGCCACGGGGATGACCTTTTTGAGGAAGCGCTCCAGGTTGGCCCACAGGCCCTCCTCGCCCAGCTCGCCGTAGGCGGCGATCAGCTCGCGCACCTCCTGCTGGGTGTAGCTGGAATCCCAGCCGGGCAGATGGATGTCATCCTTCAAGGGGTCCAGGCCCTTCATCTGCTCCCAGTACATCACCAGGCTGGTGGAGCCGTCGGCGGCTTTTTTGTCCAGCTGGGTGCGGGTCCAGTCGAACACCGGCATGAAATTGTAGGTCACGCACTTCACGCCGTACTCCGCGCAGCGGCGGATGTTCTCGCAGTAGACCTCCAGCAGCTGGTCCACGTTACCGCGGCCCAGCTTGATGTCCTCGTGCACAGGGATGGACTCCACCACATCGAACACCAGGCCGTTCGAGTCGCAGTCGCTCTTCAGCGCGGCCAGGCTCTCCCGGGGCCACACCTCGCCGGGCTTCACGTCGTAGACCGCGGTCACGACGCTGCGCATGCCGGGGATCTGGCGGATGTGCTCCAGAGGGATGGCGTCCTCACGCCCGTACCATCGGAAAGACAGTTTCATTTGTGCTTCCTCGCTTTCTTAAAGGTCAAAGTATCGCTTGGCGTTGTTGCAGCAGATGTCCTGCACCAGAGCGCCCAGAGTTTCCATGTCCGCCGGGTATTCGCCGTTTTCCACCCAGCGGCCGACGAGGGCGCACAGGATGCGGCGGAAGTACTCGTGGCGGGCGTAGCTCAAAAAGCTGCGGCTGTCGGTGAGCATGCCGATGAAGTTGCCCAGCACGCTCAGGTTGGCCAGGCTTGTCAGCTGCTCGGTCATGCCGGTCTTGTGGTCGTTGAACCACCAGGCGCTGCCGTGCTGGATCTTGCCGGGGACTTCGTCGCTCTGGAAGGCGCCCAGCAGGGTGTCCAGCCAGGCGTTGTCCGCCGGGTTCAGGCTGTAAAGCACCGTTTTGGGCAGGCTGCCCTCGGCCTCCAGCGCGTCCATCAGCCGGTAGGCGGCGGTGCAGCTGTCGGTGACGGCGATGCAGTCAAAGCCGGTGTCCGGGCCAAGGGCCGCCAGCATCCGGCTGTTGGGGTTGCGCATGCAGCTGAAGTGCAGCTGCATCACCCAGCCAAGGCGGGCGTATTGTCGGGCGCAGTGCAAAAGCAGGGCGGTCTGGTAGCCCTCGGCTTCCTCCCGGGTCAGCGCCTCGCCGGCCAGCGCCTTTTGCAGGGCGGCGGTGGCGGCCTCGTCGCTCACTGGGCGGAACATCACATAGTCGAGGCCATGGTCCGCCGAGCGGCAGCCGCGGGCGTCGAAGTATTCGATGCGCGCGCTCAAAGCGGCCCGCACGTCCTCCACCGTGGCGATGGAGCGGCCGGCGGCCTGTTCCAGCTTTTGGATGTAGGCGGCAAAGCCCGCCTTGTGCAGGTTCAGCGCCGGGTCGGGGCGGAAGCTGGGGCACACCCGGGCAGAGAAGCTCTCGTCCGCCGCCAGCTTTTCGTGCCAGCGCAGGTCGCTGCAGGGGTCGTCGGTGGTGCCCACCATGGCCACGTTGCTGCCGGTGATGAAGCCCCGGGCGCTCATGGCCTGGTCATTTTTCAGCTTTTCGTTGCACAGCTGCCAGACCTCTTCGGCGGTGTCGCCGTTCAGCACGCCGGTGTAGCCGAAGTAGTTTTTCAGCTCCAGATGGCACCAGTGGTACATGGGGTTGCCGATGGCCCGGGGCAGGCTCTCAGCGAATTTCTGGAACTTTTCCCGGTCGGGCGCGTCGCCGGTGATGTACCGCTCGGCCACCCCGTTGGAGCGCATCAGCCGCCATTTATAATGGTCGCCCCCCAGCCACACCTGGGCGATGTTGTCAAAGCGCCGGTCCTCGAAGATCTCCTTCGGATCGATGTGACAATGGTAATCGATGATGGGTGCTTTTTCTGCCCATCCGTGGTACAGCTGCCGGGCCGTTTCGGTGTCCAGCAGAAAATCGGGATGCGCGATCCTGTTTTCCATCTTGCCGCCTCCTCGTATAATAAGATTTGCAGATGATTTTTAAGTGTATCTGCTTAGTTCACTTTGTTAGTCAGCAGGCTTTGAGGTGCCCGTGATACAATAGCTGTAGGACAGCAGGGTCAAGTTCTGACGCCTCCAGTTGAGCC
>CASEVW010000148.1 GCA_949291395.1 uncultured Oscillospiraceae bacterium
GCTGCGGCTCAAACGGGCGGTGCTGCTGGAGCCGGCCTACGAGGGCTACGCCCGGGCGCTGGAACAGGCGGGCTGCCAGGTGGACCGGTTTGCCCTGCGGCCGGAAGAGAACTTTGCCCTGAACGTGGAAGCCCTGCTGCCCTGCCTGGAGGGGGCCCAGGTGCTGATCCTGTCCAACCCCTCCAACCCCGCCGGAACGCTGCTGCCCCGCAGCCAGCTGATGCAGCTGGTGCAGGCCTGCGCCCAGCGGGAGATGCTCTGCGTGGTGGACGAGAGCTTCATCCAGCTGGCGGAGGAGGGCAGCGAGCACTCGCTGAAACAGGACGCGGTGTACTACCCCCATCTGCTGGTGCTGGACACCTTCTCCAAAGCCTACGCCATGCCCGGCCTGCGCATCGGGTACTGCGTGTCCGCAAACGGGGAACTTTTGGCCAATATGGCACGCTGCGGCCAGCCCTTTGGGGTGACCGCCCCGGCCCCGGCCGCCGCACTGGCAGCCCTGGAAGCGCCGGATTATCTGGAAAATGCCCATGCTCTGTTAAAGGAGCAGCGCCCCTGGCTGATCCAGCAGCTGCGGGAACTGGGCCTCAAGGTGTGGGACAGCCAGGTGAACTTTGTGCTGGCCCAGGGGCCGGAGGGCTTTTGCGAGACCCTAGCCCAAAACGGCCTGACGGTGCGGGACTGCTCGGCCATGGAAGGGCTGGACGGAAGCTTCTGCCGCCTGGCGGTGGGGGATCACACCCAGAACCAGGCACTGGTGGCCAAACTGAACGCCGTGCTGAACGGGCAGGGCCAGGAGTAAAAGAGAAATCAAAAAAGCAGCGCCCCAGCGGGACGCTGCTTTTTGTTTGCTGCCGGTCAGCCCGGCTGGGTGTTGTAGTCGATGGGCAGGGTGGGCAGGCCGTTCAAGGTCAGGTCCGCCACGTTGCCGCTTTGCAGCTCGTAAAAGCCCTGGGCGGCGATCATGGCCCCGTTGTCGCCGCAAAAGCGGATCTCCGGCAGGCAGAGCCGTGCCCCCAGCTTTTGGGCCCCCTCGTTCACCAGGCTGCGCAAAAGGCCGTTGGCCGCCACGCCCCCGGCCAGGCAGATGGTATCCGCCCCGGTGTCCTGGGCGGCCAGCAGCAGCTTTTGGGCCAGGATCTCGTCGATGCGCCGCTCAAAGCTGGCGGCCATGTCCGGCACGCTGATCGTCTCGCCCTTCATCTCGGCCTGGTTCACCGCGTTCAGCACGGCGGTCTTTAAGCCGGAAAAGCTCACGTTGTACCGGCCCTCCACATGGGGCACTGGCAGCTTGTAGGCTTTGGGGTCGCCCTCCTTGGCGGCCTTGCTGATGGCCGGGCCGCCGGGATACCCCAGGCCCAGGGTACGGGCCACCTTGTCAAAGGCTTCGCCGGCAGCGTCGTCCACCGTGCGGCCCAGCACCTTGAAGTGGGTGTAGTCCTCCACCTGCACGATGTGGCTGTGGCCGCCGCTGGCCACCAGGCACAAAAAGGGCGGCTTTAAGTCCGGATGGCTCAGGTACAAGGCGGCGATGTGCCCCCGCAGATGGTGCACTGGGACAAGGGGCTTCTGGGCGGCGTAGGCCAGCCCTTTGGCGAAGTTCACCCCCACCAGCACCGCGCCGATGAGCCCCGGCGCAAAGGTGACGGCAATGCCGTCCAGCTGATCGGCGGTGAGCCCGGCATCCGCCAGGGCCTTTTCCACCGTGGCGCTGATGTACTCCGCATGGCGGCGGCTGGCGATCTCCGGCACAACGCCCCCGTACAGCGCCTGTTCGGCCACGCTGGTGGCGATCACGTTGCTCACCAGGCGGCGGCCATCCTCCACCACAGCGGCGGCGGTCTCGTCACAGCTGCTCTCGATTCCTAAAATATACATATTGTAATATCACCACGTTTTATAACAAAAATCCCGGGGTTTTGACAACTTCCAGCCCGGCTCACAGCGCCCGGTGCATCAGCACCGCATCCTCGGTGGGGTGCTGGTAAAAGCGGGGGCGGCGGCCGTCCGCCACAAAGCCCGCCTTTTCATACAGAGCGATGGCGGCGGCGTTGGAGGCCCGCACCTCCAGATAAGCGGTCTCGGCCCCCTCGCCGCGCAGCTGGTCCAGACTGTGGGCCAAAAGGGCGCTGGCTGCGCCGGTGCGGCGGGCAGCAGGGGAGACGGTGAGGGTGTACAGGCTGGCTTCCCCGGCGGCCAGCTGCCAGGCGGCAAGGCCCGCCACCGGCTGGCCGGGCCGCTGGGCCACGAACAGCCGGGCCGCGCCCCCAGCCTGCTGGCTCTCCCATTCCTCGGTGAGCTGGGCAAGGCTCCAGGGGTCGCCGGCGCTGGTCTCGATCAGCGCGCAGGGCGCAAGATCCTGCCGCTCCATGGGGCGGACAAAGTATTCCACAGCGAAACGCCTCCTTTGTGGAAAACCGGGCGGCGCCCGGCGGTCAGTGGGCTTCCAGCCAGGTCTTGCCCTGGCTCACGTCGGCGGTGAGGGGCACGGAATAGGCCACCGCCCCCTCCATCTCTTCTTTCAGGATGCGGCGCACCGCTTCCACCTCGTTTTCCGGGGCTTCCACGATCAGTTCGTCGTGTACCTGCAGGATCAGCTTGGCGCTGAGGCCCTCGGCCCGCAGCCGCCGCCACACTTTTACCATGGCCAGCTTGATCACGTCGGCGGCGGTGCCCTGGATGGGGGTGTTCATGGCCATCCGCTCGCCCAGCGCCCGCAGGTTGTGGTTTTTGCTGGCAAGCTCCGGCAGGGCCCGGCGGCGGCCGAAGAGGGTGGTCACATAGCCCTGCTCCCGGCCGTGGGCGATGGTGTCGTCCATATACTGCTTCACGCCGGGGAAGGTGGCCAGATAGTTTTTGATGAACTGGTCCGCCTCTTTTACCGACACGTTGATGTCCCGGGAGAGGCTGAAGGCCCCGATGCCGTACACAATACCAAAGTTCACCGCCTTGGCGGAGGAGCGCAGGGCAGGGGTGACCATCTCCGGCGGCAGGCCGTAGATCTTGGCGGCGGTGCTGCGGTGGATGTCCTGCCCGGTCAAAAAAGCGTGCTGCATGGACTCGTCCCCGGAAATGTGGGCCAGCAGCCGCAGCTCGATCTGGCTGTAGTCCGCGTCCACTAGGGTGCAGCCGGGCTTTGCCACAAAGAACTGGCGCAGGCGGCTGCCCAGCGGGGTGCGGATGGGGATGTTCTGCATGTTCGGCTCGCTGGAAGAGAGCCGCCCGGTGCGGGCTTCGGTCTGGTTGAAGGTGGAGTGCATCCGGCCGTCCGTGCCGATGACCTTCAAAAGCCCCTCCACATAGGTGGAGTTCAGCTTCTGGTAGGTGCGGTACTGCAAAATGTCGTCGATCACCGGGCTGTAGGGCCGCAGGCTCTCCAGGGTCTCGGCGTCGGTGGAATAGCCGCTCTTGGTCTTTTTGCGGGGCGGCAGGCCCATCTTCACGAACAGGGCTTCGCCCAGCTGCTTGGGGCTGTTCAGGTTGAACTCATAGCCCACCTCTTCGTAGATGCGGGCAAGGCAGGCGTCCAGTTCCTGCTTCATCTCGCCGCCAAAGGCGGTAAGGCCCTCTTTGTCCACCAGCATGCCGGTGCGCTCCATGTCCGCCAGCACCAGGGCCAGGGGCAGCTCGATGTCCCGCAGCAGCGCCTCCATGCCCTCGGCCTTCACCTGCTCGTCCAGCATCTGGTACAGCCGGGCCAGCTGGCCTGCATGGGGCGCGGCTTCGCAGGCAAAGGCGGGCTGCACGCCGTACTCGGCGGCCAGGTTCTCCACCGTGTAAGAGCTGGCAGCGGGGTTCAGCAGGTAGGCCGCCAGCTTTGCGTCAAAGGCGATGGCTTTGCCCTCGCCGCCCATTTCCAGTGCCAGGTGGTACAGGGGCTTTGCGTCAAACACCCAAAGCTGGGCCCCGCTTTCCAGCAGGCGGGCCAGGGCGTTCTCGTCCAGCAGGTAGACGGCCTTTTCCTGCACCGCGTACCATGCGCCGTTTTCCTGGGCCAGATCGAACCGGCCCTCCGGCAGCAGGGGCAGCGCCTCCGGCTCCACCGTTTCCAGATCCTGCACGCTCTCGGCCGGCTTTGCGGCGGCGGGCTCCAGGCCCAGCCGGGGCACCAGGCTGTGGATCTCCAGCTCGGCCAAAAGGCTTGCGGCGGCGGCCGGGTCGCCCTCGCCCCGCTTATAGGTGCCGGGGGCGGTGTCCACGGGAATGGCGCAGTCGATCTCCGCCAGGCGGCGGGAGAGCTCGGCTTCCTCCTTGTGGGCGGTGAGCTTGGTGCGCACGCCGGGCTTGATGGCCGGGTCTTCCAGATGCTCGTACACCCCGGCCAGGGTGCCGAAGTTCTGGATCAGGCTGAGGGCGGTCTTTTCGCCCACGCCCGCCACGCCGGGGATATTATCAGAGGTATCGCCCATCAGGCTCTTCACCTCGATGAGCTGTTTGGGGGCAACGCCGTATTTTTCCTCCACAGCGGCCTTGTCCATCACGATGGTCTCGCTGCGGCCCATCCGGCTGGACGCCAGCAGCACGGTGACCTTGTCGCCCACCAGTTGCAGGCTGTCCCGGTCTCCGGTGGCCAAAAAGCACTCGTCGCCCCGGGCGGCGGCAGCGGCGCTGAGGGTGCCCAGGATGTCGTCGGCCTCGTAGCCTTCTTTCGATACCATCACGAAGCCCAGGTCGGCCAGCAGCTCTTTCAGCACCGGCATCTGCTGGGCAAGCTCTTCCGGCATGCCCTTGCGGGTGGCCTTGTAGCCGTCGTACATTTTGTGGCGGAAGGTGGGGGCTTTCAGATCGAAAGCGATGGCCACCTCGTCGGGCTGGACCTCCTTGAGCAGGTTCAGCAGGATATTCATAAAGCCGTATATGGCGTTGGTGTAACGGCCATCCTTGGTGGTGAGCAGCTTGATGCCGTAAAAAGCACGGTTCACGATGCTGTTGCCGTCCAAAACCAGCAGTTTCATGGGAGCGACCTCCAAAACATTGTTGTTGGCGCAGCCCCGGCCCAAAGCCGGACCGGTACTGCAATATTTAAGTATACCACAAGAGCGGGTTTTATGGTACAATAAACCCTGGATTTATTCCGGCCGCTTGCAAGATGCGGCCAACGCGAAACAACAAGGAGAAGCGAATGCAGATCGGCAATATGTCCTTTGCGCCCGGCGCGGTGCTGGCCCCCATGGCCGGCTTTACCGACGCTGCCTGCCGCCGTCTGGCGGCCCGGCACGGGGCGCTGTATACCATCAGCGAGATGGTCAGCGCAAAAGCCCTGACCTTTGGCGACAAAAAAAGCGCCCAGCTCATCTACAACGGGGAAAACCCGGCTCCCTACGGGGTGCAGCTGTTCGGCGCGGAGCCCGAGACCATGGGCCAGGCCACGGCGCTGATCCAGAAATATCCCTTTGATTTCATCGACATCAACATGGGCTGCCCCGCGCCCAAGATCAACTCCAGCGGGGCGGGCAGCAAGCTGATGCTGGACCCCAAAAACTGCGGGGCCATCGTGGCCGCCGTGGTCAAGGAAAACGGCGGCAAGCCGGTGACCGTGAAGATGCGGGCCGGCTGGGACGCCGACCACGTGAACGCGGTGGAGGTGGCCAAAGCCTGCGAGGATGCCGGGGCCGCCCTGGTGGCGGTGCACGGCCGCACCCGGGAACAGATGTACCAGCCCGGCACCGTGGACTGGAAGATCATCGAAGCGGTGAAAAAGGCGGTGAAGATCCCGGTGCTGGGCAACGGGGACATCGAGACCGCCCAGGACGCGGTGGATATGGTGAACGCCACCGGCTGCGACGGCGTGATGGTGGGCCGGGCCGCTTTGGGCGACCCCTGGATCTTTGAGGAGATCGCGGCGGCGCTGGCGGGCAGGCCCGCCCCGGAAAAGCCCACCCTGCGCCAGCGGCTGGAAGCGCTGCGCACCCAGGTGTACGAGATGTGCGAGGAAAAAGGGGAGTGGGTGGCCATGCCCCAGGCCCGCAGCCAGGCCATGTATTACATGCGGGGGCTGAAAGGGGCCGCCGGCCTGCGCCGGGCCTGCTGCCAGCTGAGCCATTACAACGACCTGGACCGCCTGTTCGAGCAGATCTACCAGGCAGGCAACCGGTAACCCGCCGTTACAGCGGGCTGCCGTTTGCGGTGAGCGCGTCCAGCGGCTGGGCGTAGCAGGGCAGCATGTGCTCCAAAAAATAGTCCGCTTCCGGGCAGTGCATTTCTTCCAGGGCCTGGCGCTGCTGGTCCATGGCGGCGGCAAATTCCCGGTTGCCGGCCTGCACCTCCTCGGTGCACTTGATCAGGGCGCTGAGCCGGTCCGCCGCTTTCAGCAGCTTTGCCTCCTCTTCGGTGAGCAGGCTGCCGGTGAGATAGCCGGACATGGTCTGCTGCAGCTGGGGCGGCAGCAGGCCCAGCATGGCCTGGGCGCTCTCGGCTTCCAGGGCCTTGTAGGCCTTTTGCAGCCGCTCGTTTTTGTACTTCACGGGGGTGGGCAGATCGCCGGTGAGGATCTCCGGCGCATCGTGGTACAGCGCTGCCACCGCCACCGTTTCCGGCCGCACCGGGCTGCCGGTGACCTGCCGGGCGATCAGGCAGAGGGTGTGGGCCAGGATGGCGGTGTCCGCCGTGTGCTCGCTGAGGGTCTCGGTGCGGGCCGAGTGCATCAGGCTCCACCGGCGGATGTACTTCATCCGGCCGACTAAGGCGTTAAAGGCATAGGTTTTCATAGAATCAACACTCCTGTGGGATAAGATCAGAAGGATGGCCTCGGCTTTGCAGCCAGGCTATTCCCATGATACCATATTTTTCGCGCATTTTCGGCCCCGGCGGGGCTGAAAATCCGGCAGCACCCGGCAAAAATACGCTTTGAGAGGATGAAACGACAATGATGCGGCCCCTTGGCAAGCCTCAGAACAAGTATTGGCTGACCTTTGGCCTGTGCGGCCTGGCGGCGGCGATGATGCTGCTTCCGTTTTACATTGTGGACAAAGGCTTCTTTTTGTACGCGGGAGATTTCAACAGCCAGCAGATCGCCTTTTACTACTCTGCCAACGAATTTGTAAAGTCCGGCGGCGGCTCCTTCAGCTGGCCCACCGACCTGGGCAGCGGCTTTTTGAACAGCTATGCCTTTTACCTGGCGGGCAGCCCCTTCTGGTGGCTGAGCCTTTTGTTCCCGGCGGCCTGGATGCCCTACCTGATGGCGCCCATGCTCTGCTTAAAATTTGCGGTGGCCGGCGGCGGCGCCTACCTGTGGATGCGCCGCTATGTGCGGGATGGCAACATGGCGGTGCTGGGGGCCTGCCTGTACGCCTTTTCCGGCTTTACGGTGTACAACGTGTTCTTCAACCACTTTGTGGACGTGGTGGCCCTGTTCCCCTATCTTTTGTGGGCGCTGGACGCGGCGGTGTACGAAAAGCGCCGGGGCCCCTTTGCGGCGCTGGTGGCGCTGAACCTGCTGAACAACTACTTCTTCTTTGTGGGGCAGGTGGTGTTCCTGGTCATCTACTTTGCCTTTATGGTGCTGGGCGGCTGGTATAAGATAAACGGCCGCACCTTCGGGGCGCTGGCCTTTGAGAGCCTTGCAGGCGTGGGCATGGGGGCCATTCTGGCCATCCCCACCGCCATCAGTTTGCAGAACAACCCCCGGGTGTCCAGCTTTTCCAACGGCTTCGGCCTGCTGCTCTACGGCAAGACCCAGCAGTACGCGGCCATCTTGTACAGCATGTTCTTCCCGCCGGACAGCCCCTATATGCCGGTGATCTTCAACGAAGGGGTCATCAAGTGGACCAGCATGACGGCCTATCTGCCCCTGGTGAGCATGGTGGGCGTGCTGGCCTACTGCCGGTGCAAGACCAAAACGCCCTTTAAGCGCATCCTCTGCACCTGTTTTGTGATGGCGCTGGTGCCGGGGCTGAACTCGCTGTTCTACGCCATGAACTCCAGCTACTACGCCCGCTGGTACTATATGCCCATCCTTTTGATGTGCGCCGTCACCGTGTACGGCCTGGAGCACGAGGAGGAAGTGGACCTGAAAAAGGGCTTAAAACCCACCCTGATCGTGCTGACGGCTTTCTGCGCTTTTGCCCTGGTGCCCACCAAGGTGGACGACACCTGGCAGGTGGGCGTCATCGAGCACCCGGAAAAATTCATCCTGAACCTGGGCCTCGCGGTCATTGGCGTGCTGCTGTTCTGGGTGCTGTGGCTGTCCTATAAGGGCACGCCCCGGCTTCCCCAGCGGCTCACCGCCGGCGTGCTGGCCTTTGGCTGCCTGTACGGCGTGGTGCATATCTCCATCGGCAAATTTGCCCAGTGGAACAACGACAAGGATTTTTACCAGCAGCAGTATGTGGACGGCCGCGCCCTGGCCGAGGCCCTGCCCGAAGGGGCCTACCGCATCGACGATTACGAGTGTTACGACAACCTGGGCCTTTGGGTGGGCCGCAGCGACCTGCAGACCTTCAACTCCACCGTGGCCCCCTCGATTTTGGAATTCTACCCCAAGGTGGACGTGAAGCGGGACGTACGCAGCGCCCCCGAGGTAGAAAAGTACGCGCTGCGGGGCCTGCTCAGCGTGAAATACACCGTCTGCCCGGTGGAACGGCAGGCGGAATTTGAGGAAAAGGCCGGGGACAACTGGCAGTACTATATGACCCAAGGCTCGCTGGCGGTGTACGAGAACACCGACTGGCTGCCCATGGCCTACGCTTACGATGCCTACATCACCGAAGAGGAGTACGAGGCCACCGCCGAAAGCGCCCGGGCGAACCTGCTGATGCGGGCGGTGGTGCTGGACGCCGAGCAGGAGGCCCAGTACGGCCACCTGCTGCGCCACCTGCCCACCGACGAGCAGATGGACCTGGACGAGGAGCACTATTTGCAGGATCTGGATGCCCGGCAGTCCATGGCCGCCAGCGATGTGACGCTGGACAACTGGGGCCTCACCGCCTCCATCACCCTGGACAAAGAGGGCCTGGTGTTCTTCCCGGTGCCCTACGACGGCGGCTTCAGCGCCACCGTGAACGGGGAAGAGGCCCCGGTGCTCAAGGTGTCCGGCGGTTTGATGGCGGTGCCCGCCGGCGCAGGCGAAAACACCATCCGGCTGGAATACCACACCCAGGGCTTGAATTTCAGCCTTGCGTTGGCGGGCGTTTCCGCCGCGGCCTGGCTGGTGTATGTGGTCGTTAATCAGTATAAAGAGCGCAAAAATAAACAATTTGTATAATACGGCCGAAACGGCCCGCTTTCCTTGTTTTTGGGCAGGGCGGCGGGCCGTTCTGACCCTGTGAAAAGGAGAGAGAACGATGGATATGATAAAGGTGCTGGCGGCAGAGCTGGGCCAGCCGGAAAAATACGTGGCGGCGGCAGTGGAACTGATCGACGCCGGCAATACCATCCCCTTCATCGCCCGTTACCGCAAAGAGGCCACCAACGCCATGGACGACCAGGTGCTGCGCCAGCTGGCGGACCGGCTGGAATACCTGCGGGGGTTGGAAAAGCGCAAGGCGGAGGTGGCCAGCGCCATCACCGAGCAGGGAGCCATGACCGAAGAGCTGGAAAAGGCCCTGGAAGCGGCAAAGACCCTGGCCGAGGTAGAGGACATCTATCGCCCCTATAAGCCCAAGCGCAAGACCCGGGCCAGCGTGGCGAAAGCCCGGGGCCTGGAGCCGCTGGCCCAGGCGCTCTTTGCCCAAAACCCCGGCCTGGACGTGGAGGCCGAGGCGGAAAAGTACATCAATGAGGAAGTGCCGGACGCTGCCGCTGCCCTGGCAGGCGCGCGGGACATCCTGGCCGAGCAGGTGAGCGACGATGCCCGGCTGAGGGCCGAGCTGCGCCGGTTTTACAACGCTTTCGGCCTGGTGAAGAGCAAGGCCGCCAAGGAAGAGGACAGCGTCTACGCCGGGTACTACGATTTTTCCCAGCCGGTGAACAAGATCGCCGGGCACCGGGTGCTGGCGCTGGACCGGGGCGAGCGGGAAGGCTTTTTGAAGGTGTCGGTGGAAGTGGAAGCCGACCGGGCCTGCGGCGTGGCCCAGCGGATGTTCGTAAAAAAGAACGGCGGGGCCAGCGCCGCCCAGGTGAACGCCGCCGTGGAGGATGCTTACAGCCGCCTGATCCACCCCAGCCTGGAGCGGGAGGTGCGGGCCGCCCTCACCGAGCAGGCTGCCGAGGGGGCCATCCAGGTGTTTGGCGAGAACCTGCGCCAGCTTTTGTTACAGCCGCCCATCAAGGGCAAGGTGGCCCTGGGCATGGACCCGGGCTACCGGATGGGATGCAAGCTGGCGGTGGTGGATGCCACCGGCAAGGTGCTGGACACCGCCGTGGTCTACCCGGTGCCGGAGTTTAAAAAGGTGGAGCAGGCCAAGGCCAAGGTGAAAGACCTGATCCGCCGCCACAAGGTGGAGATCATCGCCATCGGCAACGGCACGGCGGGCAAGGAGACCGAGATCTTTGCCGCCGAGGTCATCCGAGAGCTGGGCGGCGGCGTGCAGTACATGGTGGTCAGCGAGGCGGGGGCCAGCGTTTATTCCGCCAGCAAGCTGGCCGCCGAGGAATTCCCCCAGTTCGACGTGAACCTGCGCAGCGCCGTGAGCATCGCCCGCCGCTTGCAGGATCCTCTGGCCGAGCTGGTGAAGATCGACCCCAAGGCCGTGGGCGTGGGCCAGTATCAGCACGATATGCCCCAAAAGCGGCTGAACGAGACCCTGGACGGGGTGGTGGAGGACTGCGTGAACAGCGTGGGCGTGGACCTGAACACCGCCAGCGCCCCGCTGCTGGGCCGCGTGGCGGGCCTCACCGCCTCCACCGCCAAAAACGTGGTGGCGTTCCGGGAGGAAAACGGCGCGTTCACCTCCCGGGCCCAGCTGAAAAAGGTGAAAGGCCTGGGCCCCAAAGCCTTTGAGCAGTGCGCGGGCTTTTTGCGGCTGCCGGGGGCCAAAAACGCCCTGGACGCCACCGCCGTTCACCCGGAAAGCTATCCGGCGGCGAAAACGCTGCTGGAGCTGTGCGGCTTTTCCGACAAGGACATCGGCACCGAGGCCATCCAGACCCTGCCCCAAAAGGCAAAGCAGATCGGCTTTGAAGCGCTGTGCCAGGCCACCGGCGCGGGCGAACCCACCCTGCGGGACATCATGGCCGAGCTGCTGAAGCCCGGCCGGGACATGCGGGACGAGCTGCCCGCCCCCATGCTGCGCACCGACGTGATGAGCATGGAGGACTTAAAGCCCGGCATGGAGATGATGGGCACGGTGCGCAATGTGATCGACTTTGGCGCGTTCGTGGACATCGGCGTGCACCAGGACGGCCTGGTGCACATCAGCCAGCTGAGCGACCGGTTCATCAAGCACCCCAGCCAAGCGGTAAAGGTGGGCGACGTGGTGAAGGTGAAGATCCTGGACGTGGACCTGAAGAAAAAGCGCATCAGCCTGACCATGAAAGGGCTGAACAAGCAGCAGTAAAATAGATAAAACAAGGGGCTGTTGCAAAACAGCCCCGAAAGAAAAAGAGAGATCGGCTTCCCCGAAAAGGGTTGCCAATCTCTCTTTTTTGTTGTAAGTTGAAACTACCATGAAGCAACTACAACGAGGTAAGTATAACAGAAAGGCTGAGA
>CASEVW010000149.1 GCA_949291395.1 uncultured Oscillospiraceae bacterium
GGCCTCGCAGGTGGGGGCGCCGCAGCCGCCGCAGTCCAATCCTGGCAGGCTGGCCAGAATGGCCTGCATCCGGCTGAATTTTTCCATCCGCTCGGCCCGGGTACCGTCCAGCTCCAGCACCGGCGCATAGGCGGGGGCCTCGTCCCACCGCATGAAGTCCGGCACTTCCCGGCGGGCCAGGCGGTTTTTGGTCTCCGGCAGGCCCCGGCGCAGCTGTTTCATCTTTGCCTTGGCGATGAAGGGGTTTTCCACCTGCAGCACCCCGCCCACGCAGCCCCCGGCGCAGGCGTTCAGCTCCACAAAGCGGAGCCCCTGGTATTTTTCGTCCTCCAGGTCTTCCAGCACCCGGATCACATTTTCAATGCCGTCCGCCGCCAGGTAGTCGTCCACGTCCCGCAGGCTGATGCTCTCGCCGGTGCTCTCGCCCCAGCGCACCCCCGCCCGGCCGGTGACGCTGACGCCGCTTTCGGCGGGGCGCTTCATGGCCGACAGCATATGGGGGTAGATGTCCTTGATGCTCACCGCCGCGTCGATGGCGCTGCGGCGCACCCCCAGCGGGCTGCGCACATAGCTGATCTTGGCGGGGCAGGGGGAGAGGAAGATGCAGCCGATCTGTTCCGGCGCAAGGCCGGTGGTGCGCTGGGCTTCCCGCTTGGCGATGCGGGCCGCCACCTCCACCGGCGGGGCCAGGGGCAGCAGATGCGGGATCAGGTCGGGGTAGCGCACCCGGATCAGGCGCACCACCGCCGGGCAGGCGCTGTTGATGATGGGCAGGGGCAGCTTGCCTGCCGCCAGCAGCCGCCGGGTGGCGTCACTCACCAGCTCGGCAGCACGGCCCACCTCGAACACCTCGTCGAATCCCAGGGCCAGCAGCCCGTTCACCACCACGTCCAGCCCCGGCAGGTGGTTGAACTGGCCGTAAAAGCTGGGGGGCGGCAGGGCGATGGTATACTCGAAGTTTTCCATCACGCGCAGGGGATCGGCGTCGGCGGTCTTGGCGTGGTGGGGGCACAGACGGATGCACTCGGCGCAGTCGATGCAGCGGGCGGGGTCGATGGCCGCCTTGCCGCCCCGCACCCGGATGGCCTGGGTGGGGCAGCGCTTGATGCAGTTGATGCACCCCTTGCACAGTGCCTTATTTAAGGTAACGGAATGGATGAATCCCTGGTTCATGTCACTGGTCTTTCCGGCGTTACAAAAGAACGCTCATCTCGATGGTGGTGCCAACGCCCACCTGCGATCCTATGGCGAACTGGTCGGTGTAGCGCTTCATGTTGGGCAGGCCCATCCCCGCGCCAAAGCCCAGGCTGCGCACCTGCTCCGAGGCGGTGCTGTAGCCTTCCTGCATGGCCAAGTCGATGTCCGGGATGCCGGGGCCCTGGTCGGTGAGGCGCATCTGGATGGCCGTAGGGGTCACCTCCACGGCGATCTGCCCGCCGTGGGCATGGATGGCCAGGTTGATCTCCCCCTCGTACAGGGCGATGGAAGCCTTGCGGATGGCCTCGGCGGGGAAACCCATCCGCTTGAGGGTGTGTTTCAGGTCGGCGGATGCCTCGCCCGCCCGGGCAAAGTCGTCCCCCGGCACGGTGTATTCCAGGCGGATGGTCTCAGACATGGCTGCCACTTCCTCTCAAACCGGCGGCGTACAGCATGCCGCAGGCGGAAAACATGGTGTGCCCGGTGGCCAGCACGGCGATGCCCCGCTGGGCGGCCAGCTGCACCACCTCCGGGCTGGGGCGCTTGCCCCGCACGAACACGATGCACACCATATCCATCATGTCGGCGGTGCGCACCACCTGGGGATTGTTCAGCCCGGTGAGCAGCACCGCCTGGTCTTTTACATAGGCCAGCACGTCGCTCATCATATCGCTGCCGCAGGCGGTGTGCACCTGGGTGTCCAGCCGGGCGTCGGGCGTGAGAAGCTCGGCCTGCAGCAGGTCGAGGATGGTTTGTATGGTCATAAGGCGTTCCCCCTCCCTTCCGATCGAAACCAATGGGCAGTATCTAGTTTCAGTATACGGCAAACCGGCGGGGCGGGGCAATGGGTTTTGGCGAAAATTGCATGGGCATATTTCATAAAATAAAAACAATATATTTTAACAATGTGAAAAAGATATTGTGCAAGAAAGCTATGAATACCCGCAATTTTATGATACAATAAACGAAACGAATCCAACACCCACCGGCAAAGTATGCCTTTGCCGGACGTTTGAAACTGGAGGGATAGCGAATATGAGGCGTTTTTCCACCCTGCCCTTTGCGGGGACCCCGGAACAGGAAACGCAGCTGCGCCAATGGCTGGCCGAGCACAAGGAGATGCCCGGCGTGACCATGCCCGCGCTGCAAAAAGCCCAGGAGATCTACGGTTACCTGCCCATCGAGGTGCAGCGGATGGTGGCCGAGGGGCTGGATAAGCCTTTGGCGGACATCTACGGCGTAGCAACCTTTTACTCGCAGTTCCGCCTGGCGCCCCAGGGCCGCAACCGGATCAGCGTCTGCCTGGGCACCGCCTGCTATGTGAAGGGCAGCGGAAAGATCCACGAAAAATTGCAGGAAAAACTGAACATCAAGGACGGCGAGTGCACCCCGGACGGCAAGTTCAGCCTGGATAGCTGCCGCTGTGTGGGCGCCTGCGGCCTGGCCCCGGTGCTGATGATCAACGAGGACGTGTACGGCCGCCTCACCGGTGACGACGATGAGCTGGACGCCATCCTGGCAAAATATGAGTGACGCTTTATGCAGGAATTGAGCATGCATGTGCTGGACATTGCCCAGAACTCGGTGGCGGCCGGCGCGGCGCTGACCCGCATCCTGCTGACGCTGGACGAGGCGTTGGACCGGCTGGATCTTGTGATCGAGGACAACGGCCACGGCATGACGGACGAGCAGGCCCAGGCGGCGCTGGACCCCTTTACCACCAGCCGCACCACCCGCAAGGTGGGCCTGGGGCTGCCGCTTTTGCGCCAGACGGCCCAGCTCACCGGCGGCGATGTGGCCATCGAGAGCCAGCCGGGCAAAGGCACCCGGGTGAGGGCCTGGTTCGGCCTTCGCCACATCGACCGGCCGCCCCTGGGGGATATGGCCGGCACCATTGCCAGCCTGATGCAGGCGAACCCCGAGCGGGACTTTGTGTATCAGCTGAAGACCGAGACAGACAGCTTCGCGGTGGACAGCCGGGAGTTGAAACAGATCCTGGGCGATGTGTCGCTGGCACAGCCCGAAGTGGCGCTTTTTATCCGGGACTATATCCGGGAAAACAGCGCCCCCTTGCTGGAAAAGGAGTGAATGATAGATGAAGAGCTTAAAGGAATTGGAAGCCATTCGTGACCGGATGCGCCAGACGGTGGCCACCCGGGAGAACGACCAAAACGCGGTGCGGGTGGTGGTGGGCATGGCCACCTGCGGCATCTCGGCGGGGGCCCGGCCGGTGCTGAACACCCTGGTGGAGGAGATCGCCAGGGAAAACGTGGCCGGCGTGCAGGTGACCCAGACCGGCTGCATCGGCATCTGCCAGTACGAGCCGGTGGTGGAGGTGTTCGAGCCCGACGGCGGCAAGACTACCTATGTGAAGATGACGCCGGAAAAGGCCATCCGGGTGGTGCACCAGCACCTGATGCAGGGCAAGCCGGTGGAGGAATACACCATCGGGGCGCTGACCAAGTGAGAAAGGAGCGTGCGGTATGTTTAGAAGTCATGTTATGATCTGCGGCGGCACCGGATGCACCTCCTCGGGCAGCGACAAGATCTCGGCGGAGTTCCAGCGCCAGCTGGAGCGGCACGGCCTGCAAAACGAGGTGAAGGTGGTGCGCACCGGCTGCTTCGGCCTGTGCGCCCTCGGCCCCATCGTGGTCATCTACCCGGAGGGCAGCTTTTACAGCCGGGTAAGAGAGGAGCATGTGGAGTGGATCGTCACCGAGCACCTGTTAAAGGGCCGCCCGGTGCGCAGCCTGCTGTTCGACGAAACGGTGGACGGCGAGCGGATCAAAAGCCTGGACCAGACCGGCTTTTACAAAAAGCAGAAGCGGGTGGCGCTGCGCAACTGCGGCGTGATCAACCCGGAAAACATCGACGAGTACATCGCCTACGACGGCTACGCCGCCTTGGGCAAGGCCCTCACCCAGATGACCCCGGACCAGGTCATCCAGACCGTGCTGGATTCCGGCCTGCGGGGCCGGGGCGGCGGCGGTTTCCCCACCGGGCGCAAGTGGCAGCTGGCCTGCGCCGACCGGGGCAAGGTGAAAAAATACGTGTGCTGCAACGCCGACGAGGGCGACCCGGGCGCGTTCATGGACCGCAGCGTGCTGGAGGGCGACCCCCATGCGGTGATCGAGGCCATGGCCATCGCCGGTTATGCCATCGGGGCCGACAAGGGCTATGTGTACGTGCGGGCGGAGTATCCCATTGCGGTGAAGCGGCTGCGGATCGCCATCGAGCAGGCCCGGGATTACGGCCTGTTGGGCGAGAATATCTTTGACAGCGGCTTTGATTTTGATATTGAGATCAAGCTGGGTGCGGGCGCCTTCGTCTGCGGCGAGGAGACGGCCCTGATGACCAGCATCGAGGGCAACCGGGGCGAGCCGCGGCCCCGTCCGCCTTTCCCGGCGGTGAAGGGCCTGTTCGGCAAGCCCACCATCTTAAACAACGTGGAAACCTACGCCAACATTCCCCAGATCATCTTAAACGGTCCGGAATGGTTCGCCTCCATGGGTACGGAGAAATCCAAGGGCACCAAGGTGTTCGCCCTGGGCGGCAAGATCCGCAACACCGGCCTGGTGGAAGTGCCCATGGGCACCACCCTGCGGGAGATCGTGGAGGAGATCGGCGGCGGCATCCCGGAGGGCAAACAGTTCAAGGCGGCCCAGACCGGCGGCCCCTCCGGCGGCTGCATCCCGGCGGAACTGCTGGACACCCCCATCGACTACGAGCATCTGTCCGCCATCGGCAGCATGATGGGCTCCGGCGGCCTGATCATCATGGACGAGGACACCTGTATGGTGGACATCGCCAAATTCTACCTGGAATTTACCGTGGACGAGAGCTGCGGCAAATGCACCCCCTGCCGGGTGGGCACCAAGCGGCTTTTGGAGCTGCTGGAGAAGATCACCAACGGCGAAGGCACCATGCGGGACCTGGAACGCATTGAAGAGCTGGCGGAGTTCGTAAAGAACAACAGCCTGTGCGGCCTGGGGCAGACCGCGCCTAACCCGGTGCTCTCCACCCTGCACTATTTCCGGGACGAATACCTGGCCCACATCCAGGACAAACGGTGCCCGGCGGGCGTGTGCAAGGCGCTGCTGGTGTACAAGATCGACCCGGACAAGTGCCGTGGATGCACCCTCTGCGCCCGGGCCTGCCCCTCCGACGCCATCGTGGGCAGCGTGCGGGTGCCCCACAGCATCGACACCAACAAGTGCGTTAAGTGCGGCGCCTGCATGGAGACCTGCCGCTTTGGCGCCATCAGCAAAGGATAAGGGAGGCAGCCGGCGATATGAATATGGTAAATTTGAAGATCAACAACGTGCCCTGCCAGGCTCCGGAGGGGGCCACCATCCTGGAAGCGGCCCACGATGCGGGCATCACCATCCCCACCCTGTGTTACTTAAAGGAGAGCAAGCGGGTCAACGGCGCCTGCCGTGTCTGCGTGGTGGAGGTGAAGGGGGCGAAAAACCTGCTGCCCGCCTGCGTGTATCCGGTGAGCGAGGGCATGGAGGTGTACACCCACACCAAGCGGGTGCAGAACGCCCGCAAGATGAACCTGGAACTGCTGCTCTCCATCCACAACCAGGACTGCATGAGCTGCGTGCGCAACGGCGACTGCGAGCTGCTGCGGCTGTGCAAGCAGTACGGCGTGGACAAATCCAACGCCTTTGAGGGCGTATTGCCTGAGCGGCAGGACGACGACAGCGCCCTGCATCTGGTCAAGGACAGCTCCAAGTGCATCATCTGCCGCCGCTGCATCTCCACCTGCGCCGAGAACCAGGGCGTGGGGGTCATCAACGTGGTGGAGCGTGGCTTCAACACCCACATTGCCTGTGCCTTTGAGGGCAAGCTGGCGGATTCCACCTGCATCGGCTGCGGCCAGTGCATCACGGTCTGCCCCACCGCCGCCCTGGTGGAACGGGACGACACCGAAAAGGTGTGGAACGCCCTGGACGACCCCACCCGCCATGTGATCGTGCAGACCGCCCCCAGCGTGCGGGCTGCCCTGGGCGAGGAATTTGGCTTGCCCATCGGCACCAACGTGCAGGGCAAGATGGTGGCGGCCCTGCGCCGCCTGGGCTTTGACGGCGTGTTCGACACCGACTTTGCGGCGGACATGACCATCATGGAGGAAGCCCACGAATTTTTGGACCGGGTGAAAAACGGCGGCAAGCTGCCCCTCATCACCAGCTGCAGCCCGGGCTGGGTGAAATACTGCGAGACCTTCCACCCGGATTTCATCCCCAACCTGTCCAGCTGCAAGAGCCCCCAGCAGATGTTCGGGGCGCTGAGCAAGACCTATTACGCCAAGAAGATGGGCATCGACCCCCGGGACATCTACTGTGTGTCGGTGATGCCCTGCACCGCCAAAAAGATCGAGATCAGCCGGGCGGACCAGAGCGCGGCAGGGGAGGGCATCCCGGACGTGGATGTTTCCATCACCACCCGTGAGCTGGCCCGGATGATCCACCGCAGCGGCCTGCGCTTTGTGGACCTGCCGGACGAGGACTTCGACCCGGCCATGGGCCAGGCCACCGGCGCGGGACATATCTTCGGCGCCACCGGCGGCGTGATGGAAGCGGCGCTGCGCACCGCCGTGGAGACCCTCACCGGCGAAAAGGTGGAACCGGTAGAATTCGCCCAGGTGCGGGGCACCGAGGGCATCAAGGAAGCGGAGTATCAGGTGGCCGGCATGACCCTGCGGGTCTGCGTGGTCAGCGGCACCGCCAACGCGGGCAAGGTGCTGGACATGGTGCGCCGGGGCGAAAAGCAGTACCACATGATCGAGGTCATGGCCTGCCCCGGCGGCTGCGTGAACGGCGGCGGCCAGCCCATCCAGCCCGCCCCGGTGCGTAACTTCACCGACATCCGGGCCCTGCGGGCAAAGGCGCTGTACGACCAGGACCAGGCAAGCGAGCTGCGCCGCAGCCATGAGAACCCCCTGGTGCAGCAGGTGTACGCCGAGTTCCTGGGCGAGCCCGGCAGCGAGACCGCCCACCATGTGCTGCACACCAGCTACCAAAAACGAGAAAAACTGTATTGATCGAGACTCAGAAGCCCTGTTCGGTGTTTTGACCAAACAGGGCTTCTGTATTTTGTGTAAATTGCATTGCACATCCGGGCAAAGGATGTTATGATAGAACATGTATCAAACGACGGGGTCGGGAAAGAAGGAAAGGGTCATGGAACAAAAGGAATTGCAAAAATGGGTGGAAGAGTTTGGCAGCGTGCAGATCGAGATCCGTCAGTTGAAGATACTTTCGGACATGAAGGAGGCCTCCCGGGGCGAAAGCCTGGTGCTGTACTGCCTGGCGCAGTATGACCGGGACGTGAACCCCAAGGAACTGAGCGACCGGCTGGGGGTGAGCACCGCCCGGGTGGCGGCGATCCTGAAAAAGCTGGAGATGAAGCAGCTGATCGAGCGTCGGCAGGACCCGGACAACCACCGGCAGACGCTGGTGCATCTGCTGGAAGAGGGATATTTGCAGCAGCAGGAGATCCGCCAGGAGTTTGAAAGCAACGTGGCAGAATTTTTGCAGATGTTCGGCCCGGAGGATGCGGCCCAGTACCTGCGCATCCGCCGCCGCATTTTGGATCACTACCGAAAGAAGGACGAAGGGCAGTGACCTTGCTGCCTGGCGTCTGGTTTTGGGCGGGCCTTGGTGAGAGAAGCCAAGGCCCGTTTTTGATTTCCCGGGCAATGAAAGGCGGCGGAGACAAGGGATTGGAACATAATATATAAAAAGTGAGCAATATTCTTGAAATCGTTTGGGAATAAAAATATTGGAAAAACGATTGACATTTTGCGGTTTGGGTGATAAAATAAATATCGTTCCGCTGAGGCGGTAACACAAAAGGCCATGCGGATGTGGCGGAATTGGCAGACGCGCTAGATTCAGGTTCTAGTGACAGCAATGTCATATGGGTTCAAGTCCCTTCATCCGCACCAAGACGAATGCCCTTACAGCTTTCAAAGGCTGTGAGGGCATTCGTCTTTTTTGCGTTGTGCGAATAAGAACAAAGCGGGCAGGGGATGCTGTTAGCCGTGGCGGCTCGTTACTTGAGCCAGCCTATGCTGACAGCATCCCTTTATCCATTCGCCGCCAAACCGTGGAAAAATCCCCGGAAGCGGTCTGTTTGGCTTTGCAGGCAGACACAATAAAAGGAGGCGGTGGCGTCTTTATCCAAAATGGGGATGATGGCCCGGTTTTCCGGCCGGCCGTCCCGTTTCAGCGTCCGGTCCGACACAAAGTACGGCAGCGCCGAGGAATGGATCAGCGCTTCAAAGTCCCGCTGGTCCTGCTGCATCAAAAAGTGGGTGGAGGGCATGTTCCGGCGGCTGATCTCCAGCCAAAAGCCGATCTGGGTGAACAGCAGGATGGATTCCCCATCCAGATCCCGGAAATGCAGCCCCTTGGCAGCCGAGAGGGGATGGGCCGGCGGCAGGGAAAAATACAGGCTGGTCAGCCGCTGCACCACGTCCAACAGGGGAAAGGGCGCGCAGGAGCCGATGGAGATGGTCCGCTGGCTGCGGTCGAAGGCCCGCACCTGGGTCTCCATCTGCTGCAACTGGTCCAGCACCTGCTCGGCCCACTTCACCGCCAGCTTGCCGTTTTCGTTCAGGGTGATCTTGTTTTTGCTTCGGTCAAAGAGGGGGACCTGCAGGTCCTCCTCCAGCTTTTTCATGGACCGGCTCATGGACGGCTGGGAAAGATGGATCGCCTCCGCCGCGCCCGACAGGGTGCCGTGCTGTGCCACCGCCAGCAGCTGTTCCAATTGGTAGATGTCCAGCATGATGATCGCCTCCCGCTTTGTTTCTTTCAGCATAGCACAGTTCCGCCCGTTTTGCAATTTCAGTATTCATTCAGCGTATAGCAGCTTTTGTATTTGGCATTGTACATTTGCGCAAAACGGCGTTACAATAAATCTGCAAAAAGCAAGAGGAAAGGGGGCGGATACAGGTGCGTCAGGCGATCTTGCGAAACGGCGTGGCTATGCCCTTGATGGGCTTTGGCACCTTTCAGCTTGCAGAGGGTGAAGAATGCGAGGGGTGCGTCAGCCAGGCGCTGGCCCAGGGGTGCCGCCTGTTCGACACCGCCTCCGCCTATGGCAACGAGGCATCGGTGGGCCGGGCGCTGGCCCGGTCGGGCGTGCCCCGGCAGGAGGTGTTCCTCATCACCAAGCTGTGGTTACAGGACATGGACTATGACCGGGCCTGCGGGCCTTTGAGCGGTCGCTGCAAAAGCTGGGCACCGACTACATCGACCTGTATCTCATCCGCCATCCCTTTGGCGATTACTACAGCGCCTGGCGGGCACTGGAACGCCTTTACCGGGAGGGCCGGGTGCGGGCCATCGGGGTGAGCAACTTCTACCCGGGCAGGCTGGTGGACCTGTGCATGAACAGCCAGATCCCGCCCATGGTGGACCAGATAGAACTGCACCCCTTCTTCCAGCAGCAGGAAGCCTTGGCCGTCATGGGAGACTACCGGGTGACGCCCCAGGCCTGGGCGCCGCTGTTTGAGGGGCAGCGGAACATCTTCCACAACAAGACCCTGGAAAAGATCGCCCAGCGGCACGGCAAGACCGTGGCCCAGGTGGTGCTGCGGTGGCATTTGCAGCGGGGCATCTGCGCCATCCCCCGGTCCACCCGGCCAGAGCACATCGCGGAAAACCGGGCCATTGAGGACTTTTCCCTCACCGAACGGGAGATGGAGGCCATCGCCGCCATGGACATGGGCAGCAGCGAGATCATCGACCACCGCTGCGCCTGCACGGCCCGGCAGCTGAACGGCTTGAAGCTCGAACTATAAAGGAGAAACGACATGGTGTTTTATTTTACCGCCACCGGCAACAGCCTGTATGTGGCCCGGCGGCTGGACCCCGACCCCATCAGCATCCCCCAGGCCCTCCGCCGGGAGGACCTGACCTTCCGGGACGAGGCCATCGGCATCGTCTGCCCGGACTATGGCAGCGAGCTGCCCTACATGGTGCGGGACTTTCTGCGCAAGGCCCGGTTTGAAACGGATTATCTGTATCTGATCCTGACCTATGGCTCCAGCAGCGGCGCTTCCATGGAGCTGCTGCGGCAGTTTGCTGAGGAAAACCACATCCCTCTGGTCTACGTCCGCAGCGTGCGCATGGTGGACAACTATCTGCCCGCCTTTGACATGGAAAAGGAAAAAGCCATGGACAAAAAGCTGGAACAGCAGCTTGCGCCCATCCTGCAGGACGTGGCGGAGAAAAAGCACTTCTGGGAGCGCACCGCCCTGAAGGACCGGATGGTCTACAAGGGTTACTGCGCCATGGTGAAAGCCCACCCGGAGATGGGCTGGAAGCAGCTGAAACTGAAGGCAGGCGAGGGATGCAACGGCTGCGGCATCTGCACCCAGGTCTGCCCGGCGGGCTGCATCCAGGTGGACAGCGGCCGCGCGGTGCACACCGGTGAGGGCTGCCAGGTCTGCCTGGCCTGCATACACGCCTGCCCCCAAAAAGCCATTGGGATGAGCGTGCCGGAACCAAACCCCGCTTCCCGCTACCGCAACCCGCAGGTGACCCTGCAGGACCTGATTGCCGCAAATGATCAGACCCGCTGACCGCTGGAGCGCTTCGGCGCGCCAGATCAAATAGAGAACAATTTTTATAGGAGGTAAGCAACTATGAATACCGTGAATACCGTGACTCTGAACAATGGTGTACAGATGCCCCAGGAGGGCTTTGGTGTGTTCCAGGTGCCCGATCCCGCCGTGTGTGAGCAGGCGGTGCTGGACGCCATCGCCAGCGGCTACCGGCTCATCGACACCGCTGCCGCTTATATGAACGAGGAAGCCGTGGGCAAGGCCATTGCCAAATGCGGCGTTCCCCGGGAAGAGCTGTTCATCACCACCAAGCTGTGGGTGCAGGACGCCAGCTACGAAGGGGCCAAAAAGGCCATTGAGACCTCGCTGAACAAGCTGGGCCTGGACTACATCGACCTGTACCTGCTGCACCAGCCCATGGGCGATTACATCGGCGCTTACCGTGCCATGGAAGAAGCCAACAAGGAGGGCAAGCTGCGGGCCATCGGCGTGTGCAACTTCTACCCCCACCGCCTGGCGGACCTGTGCGAGACCGTGGACATCGTGCCCGCTGTGAACCAAGTGGAGCTGCATCCCTTCTTCCAGCAGGAGGACGCCCTGGCCCTGATGAAGGAGTACGGCGTGATCCCCGAGGCCTGGGGCCCCTTTGCAGAGGGCAACCACGGCATCTTCACCCATCCGGTGCTCAGCCGCATCGGCGCAAAGTACGGCAAGAGCGCGGCCCAGGTGGCCCTGCGCTGGAACGTACAGCGTGGCGTAGTAGTCATCCCAAAGTCGGTGCATAAGGACCGCATGGAGCAGAACATGAACATCTGGGACTTCGCCCTGAGCGAGGAGGACATGAACGAGATCGCCGCGCTGGACATCGGCCACAGCGAGATCGTAGACCACAGCTCTCCCGCCTTTGTGCGGATGCTGCACAGCATGAAGGTGCACGACTGAGCGCTCCGAAACGATGCGAACGTTTTGCCGCTTTGGCGATAAAATAAAATAGCGCAAAAAGACGATGCCTTTTTCAGACATCGTCTTTTTTCAATATGTTTTCATATAGAATAATATTTTTCTTTTTTCGTTTGGCATACCGCAATGTGGTCGCCGCACCGCCCCAGCCATGCAGGTGGTACGGCGTGCCGATGGCGCTGCTCACCTTCCTGGAAAGCAACGACTTTTCCGGCAAACAGGTCTATCTGTTCTGCTCTCACGGCACCGGCGGGCTTGCCAACAGCGTGGAGATCATCACGGAAGCCATCCCGGATGCGGAGATCTCGGATAACATCTTTGACTGCTACGAGGAAGAAGCCTCGTCTTCCCAGGAAGCGATCCAGAGCTGGGCGGCGGAACTGGCGTATTAAACCATAAAGAATGGGCCGGAAGCTCTGTTGTTCCAGAACTTCCGGCCCACTTGTTGTGATCCCTATTGATTTGGATTCGACTTTCACCAAGTTGTAGATGAAGTCGAGTGCTCATATCCCGGCCACCGCCACACACATGCAGTTGATGATGCAGGGGAAGAGGCAGCAATCTGCGAGCCAGCTTGCCGTTGGAGCGGAATATAGAGTTCTGCCGGATCGGTAAGGCGCAATGGGACCGTTATCAAATTATGCCTGGAGTGTGCCGGTGGCAGTACAGTTGATACCGGTTTCTTCGTTCAATACCGAAGCTGTGTAATTGGTGCCGTCAGAGGTGACCGCGGTGAAGGTGCGAGCACCTGTCATGATGATGGAACCGTCTTCGCTCTGCTCCCAGGTGCCTTTATCGCCTTCGATACCGGAATTCTCGGCATTGTAATCCCAGGTCAGTTGGAAGGTGCCGTCCTCGTGCAAGATGAAGTGGCAGCCCAGCCAAGCGTTTTCCTCGCCGTCGCCCTGGCCGTCCATCTGTATGACGATCCCTTCCGGCAGGGCAGGTGCAGTGCTCGATGCGCCGCCCATGGCACCGGTGGCAGTACAGTTGATACCGGTTTCTTCGTTCAATAAGAAAAAAGGAACTTCAATGCTGCTGGCGGCCCTGCTGTGCACAGCTGCCTTCACCGGCTGCGGGGCGAGCGCTGACGGCAGCAGCACAGGAGCGGCCAGCGCCGATCCTGCGGCGGATCTGCTGGCCCAGATCCAGGAGCGGGGCCAGATCACCATTGCCATGGAGGGCACCTGGGCGCCCTGGACCTACCATGACGAAGAGGGCAATTTGGTGGGCTACGATGTGGAAGTGGGCCAGGCCATTGCCGAAAAGCTGGGAGTCGAGCCCAATTTCGTGGAGGGCGAATGGGACGGCCTGCTGGCCGGGCTGGATGCCGGCCGCTACGATATTATGATCAACGGGGTGGACGTGACCCCGGAGCGAGCGGAAGCCTACGATTTTTCCACGCCCTATGCCTATAACCGCACCGCCGTCATCGTCAACGGGGACAACGACACCATCCAAACCCTGGAGGACCTGGACGGCATGCAAACCGCCAACACCATCTCCAGCACATACGCCGAACTGGCCGAGCAGTATGGCGCTCAGGTGACCGGCGTGGACGATCTGAACCAAACCTTTGAGCTGCTCCTAAGTGGGCGCATCGACGCCACGCTGAACGCCGAGGTCACCTACTACGATTACATGAAAGCCCATCCCGATGCAAACATCAAGATCGCGGCGCTGACCGAGGAAGCCACCCAGGTGGCGATCCCCATGCGCAAAGGAGAGGAGACCGCCACGCTGCGGGCCGCCATTGACCAGGCGCTGGCCGAGCTGGCAGAGGACGGGACCCTGAGCGAATTGTCGGAAAAATATTTCGGCACGGACATCTCCCAGAACGGCTGACCGCCCGGCGCTTGCAGGAGGGATCGTCCCCGTTCGGGAAGAGCCTGTAAGCAGCGCCGCCTTTCATATAAGGAAATGATATAGGAGGTATCACCCATGAACATGAACTTTGATTTCAACGACCCCACACGGATCCTGTTCGGCAGCGGCACGCTGGACCAGCTGGGCAGCCAGCCCATGCCGGGGAAAAAGGCGCTGCTGCTGATGTCCGGCGGCAGATCCGCCAAGGTGAGCGGCGCCTACGACCGCACCCTGGAACAGCTGCACAAAGCGGATGTGGAAGTGGCGGAATTTGCCAAAGTGATGGAAAACCCCGTCAAGGAAATGGTAATGGAAGGCGCGGCCTTCGCCAGAGAAAACGGCTGCGACTTCATCGTTGCCCTGGGCGGCGGCGCCGTGCTGGATTCCGCCGTGGCCATTGCGGCCATGGCCACCAACCCCGGCGACCTGTGGGACTATGTGAACGGCGGCACCGGCAAGGGCCAGCCCCTGGTCCATCCCGGCCTGCCCATCGTCACCATCACTCTCACCGCCGGCACCGGTTCGGAGATCAACTGCTGGGGCGTTATCTCCAACCTGGAGACCAAGGAAAAGATCGGCTTTGGCTACCCGGAGCTTACCCCCGTCCTGGCCATCGTGGACCCGGAACTGATGAAGACCGTTCCCGCAAAATACACGGCCTATCAGGGCTTTGACGCACTGTTCCACAACACCGAGGTGATGATGTCCAACGGCGTCAACATTTTCAGCGAGGCCATTGCGCTGTCCGCCATTGAGAACATCGCCAAATACCTGCCCCGTGCCGTGAAGGACGGCAATGATCTGGAAGCCAGAGAGCACGTGGCCTATGGCAGCACCCTGGCCGGCATCACCATGCAGCTGACCAGCACCACTGCGCAGCATTCCATGGAGCACGCCATGAGCGCCTACCACCACGACCTGCCCCACGGCGCCGGCCTGATCATGATCTCCAAAGCGTTTGCCCAGTTCTTCATCGAGAAGCACGCCTGCGACGAGCAGTTCATCAAGATGGCCCGTGTGATGGGCCGCCCGGAAGCGGACAAGCCGGAGGATTTTATCACGGCGCTGGTGCAGCTGCAAAAGGACTGCGGCGTGGACGATCTGAAGATGAGCGACTACGGCATCGCGGCGGAGGAATGCATGACCCTTGCAGTGAATGCCCGGGAGACCATGGGCGGCCTGTTCCTGGCGAATCCCTGCCCCATGTCTGACGAGGAGTGCGCGGGCATTTTCCGAAAAGCGTATCGGTAATGGATCCGGCCCGCTCTGAACAGGGGCCGGACGCTTGCAAAAAGGCCCTGTGCGCAGGGCCTTTTCTTTTGGCGAAAAAACAGGTAAACTGAAACCAAACCAGTAAGGAGGAATTGTTGGATGGAATACCGAAAACTCCCCCATGGGGACGAACAGATCAGCATCATCGGCCTTGGGAACAGCTCCCTGGGGGCGGCGGGCGAAGCGGAAGCCGAAAAGACCATCGCCCTAGCGCTGGAACATGGCGTCAACTACTTTGACATGGCCGCCGGGGATGCCAGCCCCTTCCCGGCGTATGGCCGGGCGGTCGCTGGCTGCCGGGACAAGGTGTACTTCCAGGTGCATTTCGGCGCGGATTACCGCAGCGGAAAATACGGCTGGACGCTGGACCTGGAAACCATCAAGCGCTCGGTGGACTGGCAGCTGAACGCCTTGAGAACGGACTACATCGACTTCGGCTTTCTCCATTGCATCGACGAGGATGCGGACCTGGACACCGCCCTGGCCAACGGGACCCTTGCCTACATGGAGGACCTAAAGCGGCAGGGCGTGATCCGGCACATCGGTTTGTCCTCCCACACGCCTGCCGTGGTGCAGCGGGTGCTGGATCTGCGCATTTTGGATATGCTGATGTTCAGCATCAACCCAGCCTATGACTACCGCCACGGCGAATACGCCATCGGCAGCGGGGACGAGCGGGCCGCGCTGTATCGCCGGTGCGAGGCGGAGGGCGTGGGCATCTCGGTGATGAAAGCCTTCAGCGGCGGCCAGCTGCTGGATGCCAAAACCTCGCCTTTTGGTAAAGCGCTCATGGAATACCAGTGCATGCAGTATGCCCTGGACCGCCCCGGCGTGCTGACGGTGCTGCCCGGCGTGAGAGACAAAAAAGACCTGGAACGGATCTTGGGCTTTTTGAACGCCTCCGAAGGGGAAAAGGACTACTCGGTTTTGGGCGGCTTCACGCCCAAGGAGTCCAGCGGCGTCTGCGTCTACTGCAACCACTGCCAGCCTTGCCCGGCGGGCCTGGATGTGGGGCTCATCAACAAATATTACGACCTTTCCCTGGCGGGGGACGAGCTGGCAAAGGACCATTACGCCCACCTGGCAGGTAAGGCTTCCGACTGCTTGCTGTGCGGCCACTGCGATGCCCGCTGCCCCTTCCATGTGCAACAGACCCAGCGGATGCAGAAGATCGCCGCTTATTTTGGGGAGTGAATGGGTCGGATAAACAGAGGCCCGAGAGACCCAGGACCTAGCCCCCCCTAGCGGGGAAGAGAATGCATTACCCACTTGAAGCAGTTGGTCAAACAGCATGCCGCCCGGCGGAGAACTTCCTCGCCAGGCGGCATCTTTTCGTTATAAGAAAGGCAAAAACAGATCCGTTCATAATGGAAAGCGAGTTTATTGCTAGCCTGAAAAGAAAAGTTTCGGTATAATAGGGTCAGCAGCCGCCTGATCCACGAGGGATGGAAAACAGCAGATGGCTGAAAGGAGAAAAGTATGTTATTCCTAGGCATAATACTTGGCATGGCACTCATTGCCGCACTTTGGGCGGCGGCACGCTTTGAAAAATATCCGCTGGCGCCCGGCCTGCCGCCGGTGAACCTGTTTGTGGTCCCGGCCGGGGTGCTGCGGCCGGGACTGGTGCAGAAACTCAACGCCTTGATGGGGAAAATGCCGCTTCCCCCGTTGCCGGAGGGCCTTGCGCGCCAAACGATGGAGATCGACGGCCCCGGCGGTACCCGCCTGCCTCTTACCCTGTATGCCCCGGCGGGCGCACAGGAGCCTTTGCCCGGCCTGGTCTACCTGCACGGCGGCGGGTTTTGCTTTACGGATTCCGCGCCCATCCAGCAGAATGCCATGCAGTATGCCCTATCCGCTGGCTGCCGGGTGGTGTGCGTCAATTACCGAACCTCGGACCGGGACCCGTTTCCGGCTCCGTTTGAGGATGCCTGCGCAGCGCTGCGCTATGTGTGGGACAATGCGGACGAACTGGGCATCGACCGGGCGCGCCTGGCCATCGGGGGCGACAGCGCCGGCGGGGCGCTGGCCGCATCCTGCGCACAGTGGGCGCGGGACTGCACCGATATCCGGCTCTGTTTCCAGCTGCTGATCTATCCGGTAACGGATGACCGGATGGAGACAGCATCCATGCGCAGCGGCAGCGATACGCCCTGCTGGAACGCAAAACTGAACCGGCGCATGTGGGAAATGTACCTGCGAGGAGGGCCTGCGGATCCGCCGGCCTGGGCGGCGCCCATGCGGGCAGAGCGGTTCAGCGATCTGCCGCCCGCTTATGTGGAAGTGGAGCAGTACGACTGCCTCCACGATGAAGGCGTCAACTATGCCATAGCAATGCGGGATGCGGGCGTGCCGGTGCAGCTGGAAGATGTGCCCGGGACCTATCATGGGTTCGATATCAACCCGCAGGCAAAGATCGCCCAAAAGATGATCGCCCGGCGGGCCGAGGCCCTCCGCCAGGCGTTTGATACCGAGACGAGCCGCCTTTCGTGAAGACGGTGTATAGCACGAAACGCCGGTCTGGCTTTGAAGCTGTTCGGGGCGCATGAAGCACTTGCGCTGGGCGGAGAATCCGAATAGAATCATGGTAGAATACTGCATGGAGGGGTGACCTGTGACGACGAAATCATCTATTTCCATTCCCAAGAAGGAAGAAGACAATGGTACGGCGCTTGAGCAGCGGGAAGAGGTGCTCAAACTGCGGGCAAAGCTGAAAATGGCCGAGCAGGCACGTCTCGCCGGTGGTCCGACCTACACGCTGGAGGAATCCAGAAAACGGCTGGAGGCGATTTATCAGCGTGGCTGAGGCTATGCCAGAGCAGTTCATAAAGTTGTATATTGAAGTGTTGAAAGCAAAAGCGGGAGCGCGGACTTCGGATAAAACCGAGGGCGGCGCTCCCGCTTTTTGGTCTGCTTTTGTTTCCTGAGCCTGCATCGATCATCCAAGCAGTCGTTTTCTGTTCTGCGTTTCAGCAAAAGGACTTTTTGCTGGATCGCTTGCGTGGCTGCTTCAGGGCAGCTTGTATCGCAGCCCATCGTCACCCCAATATCCCACAGCCGAAAAATCGCAGCAGAAAAGGCCCGTTACTGGCTCGCTGACGGCAGCCTTTTGAAAAAGGCCGCAAGTTTTTCTTTGTTTTCCATCCTGCAGGAACAGTAATAGGATGCGTGGGCCTCTTCGTCAGGAATGGGCACGACCACTCGATTCTCGGCCTGCAAGCCTCGTTTCAATGCCAGATCGGAAGTGAACGACGGCAAGGCGGAAGCTTTTACCAGCTCGGTAAATGCAAACTGCTCGTCCTGCACAAGAAAGTGGGCGGCGGGCATTTTCTTTTGATGCACCTCGTGCCAAAAGCCGATCTTTGAAAACAGCAGGATGGTTTCGCCATCCAGATCGTTGAAATGCAAGCCTTTGGCAGCGGAGAGGGCATGCCCTGGCGGCAGCGAAAACAAAGGGTGTTCTTCGCCGTATTTTTTACAGTAGATGCCTGGGGTCTGGAGCGGAAAGGTCGTGATATTTTCTCTCACGGTTTTGGAGGAACACATTCGGTCGGGGCGCAGTATGCGGAAGCTCTGGCGGAGAACGGCTATGTGGTCTACTGCTTTGATTTTTGCGGGGGCAGCCCAAGCAGCCGGAGCGATGGCTCCACGTTGGAAATGTCCATCTTTACAGAACAGGCAGACCTGGAAGCGGTCATTTCCATGATGCAGGAGCTGGAATATGTGGACAGCAACAACCTGTTTTTAATGGGGACCAGCCAGGGCGGGGCGGTTTCCGCGATCACGGGAGCCGCCCACCCGGATAAGATCCGGGGCATGGTGCTGCTGTATCCAGCATTTGTTTTAGCGGATCAGGCAAATGAGTGGATATGCGCCCGCTGGAATTGACGCTCATTGAACGGAACGACTTTGAAAAGGAATGACGCTGCCGCACACCCTTTCTACCGAAGAGGACACGACGCGGGAATATGAGATCGGAGATTTCGGTTACTGGGCGGCAGGGCCTGACCTGGTCATCTTCTACGATGACATCTATGAACAGACCATCGTCCCGGTGATCCCCCTGGGAAAAGCTGAGGAAGGCGCTGAGGATATGCGAAATACGTCTGGCGCCGTTCGGCTGGAACTCATAGCGGACGAAGAGGAGCAAACTTCCCGCAACAGCACGCCTGCCGCATAGAGGGGCGTTACGGCTCGGGCCATGGGGTAGAACCCTAAGATCCTGTGCGGGACGACGCCGCGCCGGAAGAACTGTACCGCTCTGCCCAAACTTGAGGCGGAAACCCGCCGCAAGGCCGGATAAGAAAGGACGTTAAACGCACAAAACGACCGCGCTCTCTTGTGAAAAGGGAGCGCGGTCGTTTGCATTTGGAAGAAAATAGATGCGGGTCAGGGCTTGATGAATTTCTGGTCAGCCTCTGGTATCCCGGCGCTGTCAGAGACATAGCGTTCCGCCCGCATATGCAGGTCGTATTTTTCCCGCAGCGCGGCGATGGCATCCATCATGGGCGAAGCATGGTGGGCGTCGAGCGCGGCCTGATCGGTCCAGCTGTCGATCAGCAGAACGGTCTCCGGGTCGTTCATTGGGAAGAAGTATTCGTACCGCTCGTTGCCGGCTTCGGCGCGGATCAGGCCGGCGGTACCGCTGGCGTCCATCTCCTCGGCAAATTTGCGTGCGCTGCCGTTTTGGCCGGTGTAGTACAGATTCATTGTGATGCTCATGGCAGAGCCCCCTTTTTGAAAATCAACTTACTTTTTTACATCCAGCAGTTTGACGCCCTCTTCCGGGTTGCGGTCAATGGCTCCGACGATCCGATGGGGAAGATACGGCTCCTCCAGGTAAGCGATGTCCTCGCCGCTCAGCTTGACCGAGAGCGCCCCGGCCGCATCATCAAAATGCGACGCTTTGGTGGCGCCGATGATGGGGGAAGCGACCCCCTTGGCCCATTCCCAGGCCAGGGCGATCTGCTGCATTTTGACGCCGTACCGCTCCGCCAGGGTGTGCACCCGGCGCACGATCTCCATGTCCTGCTCCTGCGTGCGGTCGTACTTGCCCATGGCGGCCCGGTCGGTGCGGCTGCGGAGAGAATCGGAACTCCACTCGGGCCGGGTCAGGTGGCCGGCGGCCAGCGGGCTGTAAGGCATCAGCGAGACGTTCATCTGGCGGCAGATGGGGATCAGCTCCCGCTCGTCCTCCCGATACAGCAGGTTGTAATGGTTCTCCATGGCCGAAAACTGCGCCCAGCCGTGGTCCCGGGCGGCCAGCTGCATATTATAAAATTGGTACCCGTACATGGCCGAGGCGCCGATGGCGCGCACCTTGCCGGACACCACCAGGTCGTTCAGCGCCTCCATCGTCTCCTCGATGGGGGTGTCGTAGTCAAAGCGGTGGATGATATAAAGATCCAGGTAATCGGTGCCCAGCCTGCGCAGGCTGCCCTCGATCTCCCGGTGGATCGCCTCGGCGGAAAGCCGGCCGGGGTTGAAGTAGACCTTGGAGGCGATGACCACCTTGTCCCGGGCGATGTTCTTTTTCAGCGCCCGGCCAAGATATTCCTCGCTGGTGCCGTCAGAATAGCCGTTTGCCGTGTCAAAAAAGTTGATGCCCAGATCCAGCGCGTGATTGACGATCGCTTTGGTCCCGGGCTCGTCCAGCGTCCAGTCGTGCAGCGTGCCGGGCTTGCCGAAACTCATGCAGCCGACGCAGAGTTTGGATATTTTGATGTTCGTGTTGCCAAGATTTGTGTATTCCATATTGCATTCTCCTTGCGCAATTCGCGCCTTGCAAGGATACGGCAGCGGGAAGGGACGGCCTTGCCGCTCTTCCTGCCTTCGTCTCCTGACATGGTGTTAGGATATAAACAGTATAGTCCTCATTTTGGCGCTGCGTCAATGAAAGGGGGCCATTTTGGATCATTGTTTTTTCGTATGGCAGACGATTGAAAATAAGCATTTCACAATCGGTTCCATGCGGGCTACAATGAAATAAATGACAGAACCATGCGGCGCTGCCGTCTGTTTGAACTTCGCCCGCGTGGGAGAGCGGAAAGCCTGGGGATAAACAGGAACAACAGATCCGATCGGAGGAAATAACATGAATATTGTCGTACTGGAAGGCAGCCCCAACAAAAACGGCTCATCCAATCTATTGGCAGATGAGTTCATTCGCGGCGCACAGGAGGCGGGGCATGCTTGTACGGTCATTGACACGGCGCATGCCAACATCCGCCCCTGCACCGGCTGCGTTCGCTGCGGGTACGAGGGACCCTGCGTGCAGAAGGATGATATGGAGCGCTTCCGCCGTGAGATACTCGGCGCGGACATGATGGTGTTCGTCACGCCGCTGTACTATTATGGGATGTCGGCCCAGCTGAAGACCCTCATCGACCGGTTCTGCGCCTTCAATTCCAGCATCCAGGGGAAATCGATGCAGGCGACGCTGCTGACCGCCGCCTGGAACGCCGATCCCTGGACGTTTGAGGCGCTGGAAGCCCACTACAACACCCTGCTGCGGTATTTGAACCTCACCGACCGGGGCCGGGTGCTGGGGTATGGCTGCGGCACGCCCGGCATGACCAGGCGGTCGGAATACCCGCAAAAAGCCTACGAGTTGGGCCGCGGCCTGTGAGCGTCCCATGCCATTTGGAACCTGCAGCGTGACCGATAAGACCCAAGTGCTTTTCGCTGGCCGCCGGGTCAGCCGTTGATCTGTTTTTCTGAGCTTTTATCACCGATCACACAACTAGTGCAAGCAAAATAAATAAAACAAGGAGCGGTCCAAAATGAAAAAGAATATTGGAAATTCCATCGCACTCTATCCCGCCCCGCTGGTCGTGGTGGGCACAATGGTAAACGGCAAGCCCAACTGGGTATTGGTCGGGCACCTGGGCATCATCGGGCACGACCGGGTCATGGTCAGCCTGGCGTCTGCCCATTACACAAACAAAGGCATCCGAGAGAGCCAGGCCCTCTCCATCAACATTGTGGACGAGGCCCTGCTGCCCGCCGCCGACCGTGCCGGCTGCGTCAGCGGTGCGAAAACCGACAAAAGCGAACTGTTTGACTATGTGGTCAGTGACACCGGCGTGCCGATGATAACAAAATCCCCCGTCTCGATGGAGTGTACGGTGGATGATACCTACAAGACCCCAAATTTTGAGAGCTTTATCTGCAAAATTTCCGCCACCTGGGCCGACGAGTCGGTCCTCACTGCCGATGGCAAGCTGGATTACACCAAGCTCAAGCCGGTGCTGTTCGAAATGCCCACCTACCAGTATCTGCGCACCGGCGAGGTCATTGCCCCCTGCATGTCTTTCGGCAAGCAGGAACAGAAGGGATAAGAGCCACAAGGGAACAGGACCCTCGCGCCAAGGGAAACCCGGATCTGCCCCGCATGACCCAAACGCTTCTATCGGATTTGTGCCTGCTCGTCTGCCCGCAAGAACATTTCCCCGGCAATAAAACTGAAAATGGTTCCAGGCAAAGAGCCGGACGATTAAAAAGCAGAACCTGCTGCCCGTTTGATAGGGAGCAGGCTCTGTTTATGCTTCTGCAGCGATTCCGTACAAGGCATTGTAAGTTTCTTCAGTGCTCTACCGCAAGCTCTCTTTCCAGCAGGCAACCCTGCGTATTGCAGAATACATTGAATCGTACTACAATTCCTCCCGCCTTTATATTCCGGTATTGGTTCCTGTGTCCCCAACGAGTTTTTCTCTGTTTATCCGTCCACTATTTTTGTTACGTTTTGATAATTGAACCTTCCAGAAACGGCAAAAATATACTGTATAACGCGGAGGTGCGCTGGATTTATTGCCGATAATGTGGTATGTTATAATATAAATATAACTATTTTTTACAAGGGCATAATGCCAAGTGAAAAGGTTTTAGATTTTCCAGTGGATTGTAACACTCTCACTGGTAGCGTCAATCTGTGATATGAGTATATCAACCACCTTGCGCTTATCGTCAAAGCTCACGGATTCCCAGTCATCGAGATAATCCGTAATGCTATCAATCTGTGAAGCGGAAACAGAATTAGCGGTGAGGTCTGCGACCAGCCGGAGCTGTTTCTGCCGTTCCGCATCCAGTTCCTCAATGCGGGTGTTTGCGTATTGCAGGAGAAGCGGATTAGCGCCGGA
>CASEVW010000150.1 GCA_949291395.1 uncultured Oscillospiraceae bacterium
GGCCGCCCAGACCGCTCAGCCCGGGCGGCTGGTGCTCTGGCCCTTCGCCGAAACGCTGGACGCCCTGCCCGCTGCCGGAAGCGGCGAAGGCGAGGCCTTCGGGCCGGAAAAGGCCGGCTGGATGTATCTGGACTGCTGCCTTTCCATGCCCTGGAACAAGCTGTTCGACCGGCAGGTCATCGAATCCGCCCCCGGCGAGCCGCTGCGGTTCGACCCGGCCTATTCCCTGGGGGAGGACCTTTTGTTCTGCCTTGTCTACTGCAAAGCCTTTTTCGCCGCCGGGGGCAAGGGATTTTACAAACTGCGCTTTCCCCAGACCTTTTACGAGACCGCCGAAAACGCAAACAGCCTCACCCAGCGCTACCGGCCGGATTTTTGCAGCCTGTGGATGGATCTGTTCGGCCATCTGCTGGCGGACTGTGTGACGGCCTTCCACTGCCCGGCCCAGGATCTTAACGCCATCCGCCACGGATATTTGTGCACCATTGCAGACGGCCTAGCGGATCTTTTGCGCCGGGGCGAAGGCTCCCCCGCCCAGCGGCGGAGGGCCGCCAAGGCTATCCTGGCCCGGCCGGAGCTTGCGGCCCTCTGCCGTGATCTGAAACGGGCGGGACGGTTCTCCCCCCTGGCCGTTCCGGTGCGCCATGGCTGGCCCCGGCTGACGGCATTCCTGTGGCGGCTGCGCAGCCGCCGCCCCGCTTTGTACGGCAAGCTGGAAGCCATCGGGCAAAAAGTTACAAAACCCGCCGCTTTTTGATTTTTGTGCGGAATCATGCTATAATATTACGATATTTTTTGTTATCCGCCTTACGGCTACCATTTTAGGAAAAGGAAGTACGCTGATGTCCAATCCCAACGAACAGCAGTGGACCACCGTTGTGAAGCCCCGCACCGGCTGGTTCGACATTGACCTGAAAGAACTGTGGCGCTACCGGGACCTGGTGACCCTGTTTACCAAGCGCAACTTTGCGGTGATCTACAAGCAGACCATCTTAGGCCCGCTGTGGATCCTGCTGAACCCCCTGATCACCACCATCCTGTTCAACGTGATCTTCGGCGGCATCGCCGGGCTGCCCACCGAGGGCGCGCCCAGCTTTTTGTTCATCATGGCGGGCAACACCCTCTGGACCATGTTCGCCGCCTGCATCAACAACACCGCCAACACCTTTGTGGCAAACGCCGGCATGTTCGGCAAGGTGTATTTTCCCCGGCTGACCATCCCTTTGTCCCAGGTGCTCACCGCTGCCATCAACTTTTTGATCCAGCTGGCCATGTTTTTGGTGTTCTGGGTGATCTTTTTCCTGGGGCAGGGCTCCTTTGGCGCTGTTTCCATGACGCCCTGGCTGTTGTACCTGCCGGTATGCGTTTTGCAGGTGATGCTGCTGGGCCTGGCGGTGGGCATCATCGTCTCCAGCCTGACCACTAAATACCGGGACCTGGCCATCGCTGTCACCTTCGGCGTGCAGCTGTGGATGTACGCCACCCCGGTGGTCTACTCCACCACCAGCCTTTCCAACCAGCCCCTGATGAGCGCCATCGTGAACATCAACCCCATGACCGCCCCGGTGCAGGTGTTCCGCAAGGCCCTGCTGGGCTGCGGCACCGTGAGCACCAGCGGCCTGTGGTACAGCCTGATCGTCACCCTGGTGCTGCTGGCGGTGGGCGTGGTGCTGTTCAGCCGCATCGAAAAGACCTTTATGGATACCGTGTAACAGGAGGCGTTTCGCACTATGTCTACCAATCTGCAAACGGCCGGAAAAGAACCTGTCATTCAGGTATCCGGCGTAAAAAAACAATATAAGCTGGGCCAGATCGGCGGCGGCACCCTCACGGCGGACCTGCAAAGCTGGTGGGCCCGCATCCGGGGCAAGGAAGACCCCAACCTGCCCATCGGCACCGACACCCGGCTGTTCGGCAAGACCTTCATGGCCTTGAACGGGGTGGATCTGACCGTTTACAAGGGCGAGGCCCTGGGCATCATCGGCCGCAACGGCGCGGGCAAGTCCACTTTGTTAAAACTGCTCAGCCGCATCACCGCCCCCACCGAGGGCGAGATCAAGATCAAGGGCCGCATCGCCAGCATGCTGGAGGTGGGCACCGGCTTCAACCAGGAGATGACCGGCCGGGAAAACATCTACATGAACGGCGCCATCCTGGGCATGAGCAAGGCGGAAGTGGACTCCAAGCTGGAGCAGATCATCGAATTTTCCGAGTGCCGGGATTTCATCGACACCCCGGTAAAGCGGTATTCCAGCGGCATGTTCGTCAAACTGGCCTTCGCCGTGGCCGCCCATCTGGACAGCGAGATCATGGTGATGGACGAGGTTTTGGCCGTGGGCGACATGAAGTTCCAGCAAAAGTGCCTGGGCAAAATGAGCGACGTGGCGGGCCAGGAGGGCCGCACCGTGCTTTACGTGAGCCACAACATGAGCACCATCCGCCAGCTGTGCACCCGGTGCGTGGTGCTGGATAAGGGCAAGGTGATCTTCGACGGCAACGTGGACGATGCCATCGCCGTTTATATGGACACCACCGACGTGAACGTGGTGGACTACGACCTGACCCACACCGGCCGCATGACCACCAGCGCCGGCAAGCGGCTTTTCGTGGAGCGTTTGGCCTTCTTGGATAAGGAGAGCAGCGTGTTTGCCGCCGGCGAGCCCATGCGGGTGCGCATCGACTGGCACGTTTCCCAGCATTTTGACGCAGTGAACATGAAGCTGAACCTCCATTACCGGGACTCCACCCCTGTGGGCATCACCCATCCCATCACCCTGGGCGAGGCGGAAGCCGGCCGCAAATACAGCACCACCTTCACGGTGGACACCTCCATCCTCAGCGAGGGGCAGTATTTCTTCTACCTGGACGTGTTCGAGCGGGAGCTGGCCAACGCCGCCTGCCTGGACAAACCCGCCCAGGAATTCGCTTTCGAGATCACCAACCTGGACCGCACCCTGCCGGAGTGGTCCAGCGGCTGGGGCCACATCCACTTCCCCGCCGTGCAGGTGGAAGGCACCGAGGTGCATTGACGATGCCCCGCCCCAATTTGTACATCTGCCACACGGCCTATCAGGTGCTGGTGGAGATGGTCCGGGCCATGGAAGACACGGTGGCCCCGGAGCTGATCTTGAGCAGTGTCATCCCCAATACCCAAGAACTGGCCGGGCGGCTTTCCGCTACCGGCCTGTTCCGCTGTGTACGGGTTTTTGACGAGACGGCCTGCGGCAGCGCCATGCAGAAGGGCGTGGTGCGCACGCTGCTGTTACAGCGCATGATGGGCCGCCGCAACGTGGAAAAATATTACGGTTTTTCCATCCATCCCAGCGAATACGAAGCCATTTATATCCACAACGACTGGAGCGTGCTGGGCCGGTATCTGCAGGATCTGAAAGCATCTTACATCCTCTGCGAGGACACCATGGCCAGCACCTGCCGGGCCAGCCACCCCATCATCGAGGCCCAGCGGGCCGAGCCCCACTTTGCCCTGCGCCAAAAACTGGGCTACGGCTATCTTTACTGGGGCGACTACAAGCGGGTGGCCGCCGTGGAGACCGAATGCGCCGCCAAAACCAGCCTGTTCCCCGAAAAGCTGCGGGAGGACTCCAAGGCCGACCGGTTCCACCGGCTCACCGAAGACCAAAAGGCCCTCATCCGCCAGGTGTTCCTCACCCAGCCTCTGCCTCAGAACGCCGAACACGCGATCCTTTTCCTGCCCCGGGACTTTGTGCCGGACGGCCTGCTGGACGCTGAGACCCAGCAGCGGATGTTCGCGGCAGTGGCAGAAACCTACTGCCAGGGCGGGCCGCTGTTCATCAAGACCCACCCCCGGGACAGCTTTGATTATTCCGCCCTCTTCCCGGACGCGGTGATCCTGGAGCGCACCATGCCCAGCGAGGTGCTGAACTTTGCGCTTCCCTTCCGCTTTGCCCGGGCGGTCACGGTGGAATCCACCGTGCTGAAGGCCCTGGAAGTGGCGGACGAAAAGCTGGAGATCCCCCTGGACCAGGCTCTCGCCCTTTTGCATTGACCCATTTGCGCCGTTTTTGCGCAAAGCGGCGCTCTTATATGAAAACAAACACGCCCCCGGCTCGTTGTATCACCGTGCCGCCGGGCCACAGGGCCGGGACATCCAAGCCCCCGGCCAAAGGAGGTCTTTTTGTGAAAATCATCGGCGTTATCCCCGCCCGTTACCAGTCCAGCCGTCTGCCGGGCAAGCCCCTGGCGGATATTCTGGGCAGGCCCATGATCTGGTGGGTCTATCAGGCGGCAAAGCAGTGCAAAAAGCTGGACGATCTGGTGATCGCCACCGACGACGAGCGCATCCTGGCGGTCTGCCGCCAGTACGAGATGCCCGCCGTGATGACCCGGGCCGACCACGACACCCCCACCGCCCGCATCCACGAGGTGAGCTGCATGATGGAAGCGGACCTGTATTTGCAGATCATGGGGGACGAGCCCCTCATCGACGCCCGCGCCTTTGACCTGATCCTGCCGGACAGCCTGCCGGAGGATCCCTACTATGTGGCCGGTGTGACCAACATCATGGACCATCCGGCGGACGTGATCGATTTTTCCAACCAGAAGGTGGCCTGCAACCAGAAGCGGGAGATCCTGCTTATCTCCCGCAGCTCCATCCCCTATCCCAAGGGAACGGCGGATTTTGAGTACGAAAAGATCACCGGCATCCAGCTGTTCAGCAAAAAGGCGCTGGATTTTTACGCCGCCACCCCCAAAAGCCCCCTGGAAAAGGCCGAGGAAAACGACTTGATGCGCTTTATTGAACACGGCCACACCGTCCACGCGGTGGTCTCCCCCTACAAGACCGTGTCGGTGGATACCCCCAAAGACGTGGACATCGTATGCGGCATTTTAAAGGAACGGGGCACCCAGCTGCCCGAAAGGAGCGAACCTCATGTCTAAGATCCATTTGCTGGACTGCACTTTGCGGGACGGCGGCTACATCAACGAATGGCGTTTTGGCTTTGAAAACATCCGGGACATCGTGCGCAGCCTGGTGCGTTCCGGCACCGACATCGTGGAAGTGGGCTTTCTGCGCAATGTGGACTACGATCCGGACTGCACCCGCTGGAATACGGTGGAGGAGCTGAAAAAGATCCTCCCCGCCGACCGAAAGAACACCATGTTCAGCGGCATGGCCCTGCACAATTTTTACAACATCGACAAGCTGGCCCCCTGGGACGGCACCGGCATCGACCTGATCCGGGTCACCTTCCACGATTATGACATCGAGGAGGGCCTGGCTTTCTGCAAAAAAGCCCAGGACAAGGGCTACAAGATCAGCTGCAACCCCATCAACATCATGGGCTACTCCGACGCCGGCGTGCTGTGGCTGGTGGAACAGGTGAACAAGCTGCACCCTTACGCCTTTTCCATCGTGGACACCTTCGGCAGCATGCGCCAGCAGGACCTGGACCGCATCGTCAGCCTGGTGGACAACAACCTGGCCAAGGACATCGTGCTGGGCCTGCACCTGCACGAGAACATGGCCCTCAGCTCCAGCCTGGCCCAGAGCTTTGTGAACAAGCACCTGAACCGGGACGTGATCGTGGACGCCAGCCTTTTGGGCATGGGCCGCACCCCCGGCAACCTGTGCATCGAGCTGATCGCCGATTACCTGAACCTGAACTTCGGCAAGCAGTACGACATCGACTGCATGCTGGACGCCATCCAGGACCACATCCTGCCCATCCGGGAAACCGAGCCCTGGGGCTATTCGCCGCCCTACTTTTTGTCGGCCCGGTACAACCTGCACCGGAACTACGCCGAGCACCTGCTGGGCAAGGGGGATCTTTCCAACCGGGACATCAACCACATCCTCAGCCGCATCGCCCCGGAGAAAAAGACCGCCTTTGACGCCGCCTATGCGGACGAGCTGTACCAGCAGTACAAGGGCAGCGCCCTGGACGACACCGCCGACCGGGCCCAGCTGAAAGAGCTGCTGGCACACCGCAAGGTGCTGCTGCTGGCCCCCGGCCAGACCCTGGACACCCACCGGCAGGACATTGAAAATTACATCACTGCCGAACATCCGGTGGTCATCAGCGCAAACTTTGTGCCGGAACACTTTGCGGCGGACTACGCCTTCTTCACCAACGGCAAGCGCTTTGAAAAGCTGGAAAGCTGCCCCTGCAAGGTCATCGCCACCAGCAATTTGCAGGGCAAGGCGGACTATCGGCTGGATTACAACAGCCTGGCAGGCGCTTTTGACAAGGGTTCCAACAGCCTGATCATGCTGCTGCACCTGCTGGCGGGCCTGGGCGTGACCGAAGCCGCCCTGGCCGGGGCGGACGGCTACGGCCCCGAAGGCGGCAACTACTGTGACCCCCGCATGAAAAACCACACCCTGCGGGGGGCGGACTACAACCACGCCATGGCGGCGGCCATCCGGGCCCAGGGCCTGGCCGTGCGCTTTTTGACCCCCAGCTACTACGAAAAGGAGTGACCCTATGCAGACAAAACTGCTTGTGCTGGACGTGGACGGCACCCTCACCGACGGAGGCCTTTATCTGGATTCCACCGGCAACGAGACCAAAAAATTCTCGGTGAAGGACGGCGCGGGCCTGGTGATCGCCCGCACCGCCGGCATCCAGGTGATGATCCTCACCGGCCGGGAAAGCGAGCCGGTGCGCCGCCGCGCTCAGGAACTGCACCTGGACTACTGCGTGCAGAACTGCAAAAACAAAGCCGCTTATCTGGCGGACTTTATGGCCCAGAAGGGCTTTGACGGCGCCAGCGTGGCCTATGTGGGCGACGACTGGAACGACCTGGCCGCCATGAAACTGTGCGGCTTTGTGGCCTGCCCGGCGGACGCTGCCCCCGAGGTGAAAGCCATCGCCCATTATGTCTGCCCCCAAAAAGGCGGCGAGGGCGCGGTGCGGGGCGCGGTGGAAAAACTGCTGAAGGATGCGGGCCTGTTTGAAAAGGCGGTCAACGATACCTTCGGCGCGGGGCTGTAAGCCCGCCCAATCCTCTGGAATCCGGCCCGGCGGGCCGCCAAGCGCCGCCGGGCCCATCAACGGGGCTGCCGCCCCGCAACGGAAAGGTCTTCCTGTATGGAAAAATTTCTCACGCAATGCAAGCGCCACCGCCGCCTGTTGGGCGGGGCGGCGATCCTGCTGGCGGCCTTTTTCGCCTTTGCCTGCGTCTGGCTCACCCAGGTGCGGGGCAACGGCGAAAAGAGCCGCAGCTGGATGATCAACGACCAGTTCAGCGAATTCGCCCTCATTGAGGACACCGTCACCCAGGATTTCGTCTGCGACCGGGATCTTTTGCACATGGGCTTTGCCTTTCGGGTGCAGAAAGCCGGGGACGAAGGCCCCGCCGGTGTGCTGGAGCTGACCCTCACCGACCTGGATACCGGCGAGGTGCTGGCCACCAGCCAGGGCGACATGAGCAACATTCTGGACACCACCGAAGCCTATTACACCACGCTGGGCCTGTCCCAGCCGGTGGAACTGACCGAGGCGGGCCAGCGGCACTACCGGGTCACCCTCACCGCCCATTACACCGGCGAGGGCCGCCTGCTCATCGGCTACACCCCCCAGCCCAACCAGGCGGGCCTGGGGCTCACGGTAAACGGCCAGACCGTGGAGGGCATGCTGGCCATCCTGGGCGTGTATGCTCAAATCGGCGGCTTTTTGACCAAGTTCTACTGGGTCATCGCCCTGCTGGCCCTTATTCTCATTGGGGCGGGCTGGTGGATGTTCACCAGCAAAAAGGTGCCGCTGCACCGGATGGTGTTCTGCCTGGTACTGGGTCTGGGGCTGCTGTTCAACATGGTGCTGCCCCCCTACGCCGCGCCGGACGAGCAGTTCCACATCAACCAGAGCTTTACCCTGGCTTCCACCATCTATGACCCCCATCTGCCGGTGGCCCAAAGCCATATCCACAGCACCCTGCGCCGTCCCTCGGACGTGGACCCCATCGTGCAGGATGCCGAGACCAATGTGTTCACCTGGCAGCACATCGCCAAGAACCTGTTCACCACCAACCACGACCCCTTTACCGCCACCCACGATTTTGACGAGTACCAGGTGGACAGCAGTTATACCATGTACTGGGTGAGCGCCCTGGGCGTGCTGGCGGGCTTTTTGCTGCGGCTGGGTTTTGTCCCCACCCTGTTTTTGGGGCGGCTGACGAACCTGGTCTTTTTCGCCTTTCTCAGTGCGTGGGCGGTGAAGAAAGCGCCGGTGGCCAAGGGCGTGTTCGCCACGGTGGCCCTGCTGCCCATGACGCTGCACCTGGCCGTGTCTTACAGCCGTGACTCCAACCTGCTGGCCCTCACCTTCCTGTTCACGGCTTTGGTGCTGGACCTGGCCTTCGGCCCCAAGGAGACTCTTACCTGGAAACAGCTGATCGTACCCGCCCTGGCGGGCCTGCTGATCGTGCCCTCCAAGGTGGTCTACTTCCCCCTGATGGCGCTGGTATTCCTGATCCCCGCCGTCCGGCTGGGACGGTGGAGCAAAGCCATCAAAGGCGGTTTTGTGGGGCTGTGCCTGCTGGCCTTCCTGCTGGGTTCCGGCGGGCAGGTGCTGCTGGGCAGCTTTTTCAGCGGCACCCCCGAGACCACGGCTTCCAGCCAGGCCGCCGAACCCGCCGGGGAGGCTGCGGAAGCGGCCAGTGCCACGGCCTCTCAGCCAGCCGAGTCTGCCGCCGCTTCGGCGGACAGCGCCCCTGCCCAGGCCGCTGAAACGGCTGAGAGCGCACCGGCTGCCCAGGAGCAGGCAGCGCCCCAGCCCTCCACCCCGGAGGCGGACAGCATCTGCTACACCCTGCCCTATATCCTGAGCCATCCGCTGGACACCTTCCAGCTGGTGATCCGGTCGGTGGTGGAATACGGCGACCACTACGTGAAGAGCCTGATCGGCGGCAGCCTGAGTTACTTTGACCCTGGCGTGGAGACCGCCTGGACCTGGGTGGCCCTGCTGCTGTGCGTTTTGCTGCTGGCCTGGATGCAGCCCGCCCAATGGGAACTGCCGGTGGCCGCCAAGACCCTTTGCCTGCTGGCTGCCCTTGCCTGCTGCGGCCTGGCGGTGCTGGGCTGCGTTTCCTGGACGCCCACCTACTACACCACCATCTATGGCCTGCAGGGCCGGTATTTCCTGCCGGTCCTGCCGCTGCTGCTTTTGGCGCGGCCGGCCAGCTTTACCCTGAAACAAGACTGCACCCGCGGCCTTGTGTTCTCCACCCTGCTGCTGGACGTGTGCGTGGTGGCCAACGTTTTTTTGGTCATTCTTGCCCGTTGATATTACAAAAGGAGCTATCTTATGGATTACAAAGAGATCCCTCTGATCATCCCCTCTTTGGAGCCGGATGAAAAACTGCTCCGTCTGTTGGAGCAGCTGCATGCCGCCGGCATCCAGAACATCGTTTTGGTGGATGACGGCAGCGGCCCGGAATATGCCCACTATTTTGACGAGGCCAAAACCCGCTGGGGCTGCACGGTGCTGCGCCATGCAGTGAACCTGGGCAAGGGCCGGGCGCTGAAGACCGCCTTTAACCACTGCCTGAACACCTGGCCGGAGGCCCCCGGCTGCGTCACTGCCGACTCGGACGGCCAGCACACCCCCGCCTGCATCCTGGATGTGATGCAGGCCCTCACCCAGCACCCGGACCATCTGGTGCTGGGCTGCCGCAACTTTGACGAAAAGGACGTGCCTCTGCGCTCCAGCTTTGGCAACAAGTGTACCTGCTTTATGTTCAAGGCGCTGATCGGCCTGAACATCAGCGACACCCAGACCGGCCTGCGGGCCATCCCCACCGCCTTTATGCACTGGCTGATGCGCACCGGCGGCGAGCGGTTCGAGTTCGAGTCCAACATGCTCATCGACACCAAGGAAGCCAAGGTGCCCATTCTGGAAGTGCCCATCGAGACGGTGTACATCGAGGAGAACCGCACCAGCCACTTCAACCCCTTGCGGGACTCCGCCCGCATCTATGCGGTGTTCGGCAAGTTCTTGTTCTCCTCCCTGTCCTCCAGCGTCATCGACATTTTGCTGTTCAGCCTGTTCTGCTTTTTGCTGCGGGACCGGGCCGGCGCGCTGTACATCACGCTGGCCACAGTGTTCGCCCGTGTCATCTCCGCTTTCTACAACTACATTTTGAACTACCGCATCGTGTTCAAAAGCAGCGAGAACCACGGCATGGCCGCCGGAAAGTATTTCCTGCTGGCCGTGGTGCAGATGGCCTGCTCGGCTTTGCTGGTAAACCTGCTGTTCGGCCTCACCGGTGGCTTCTCCGAGGTGGTGCTGAAGATCATCGTGGACGTATGCCTGTTCTTCATCAGCTTCCAGATCCAGCGGGAATTCGTGTACAAAAAACGGGGCGAATAAGGCCCCGCTCATCCCCCATCAGGAGGTTTTGCCGTGACCATCTGCTTTTTTTCCGCCCAGTATCTGCCCACCGTGGGCGGCGTGGAGCGTTACACCTATAACCTGGCCAAACGGGTGGCAGCCGCCGGGCATAAGGCCCTGGTGGTCACCAGCGCTTTGCCGGGCCTGCCCAGCCAGGAGACCGACGCGGACGGCATCCAGATCCTGCGGCTTCCGGTGTGGCCGCTGATGAAGGGCCGCTTCCCGGTGCTCAAGCCCGGACGGGCCTTTTCCCGGCTGGCAAAGGATCTTTGGGAGACGCCCATCGACTTCTGCGTTATCAACACACGGTTTTATATCAGCAGTTTATACGCTTCGTATCATTGTCGCAAGCGAAACATCCCCGCCATCGTGGTGGATCACTCCACCGGGCACCTGCCCATGGGCAGCGGGATCTTGAACACCGCCGGGGCGTTTTACGAACACCTGGCCGCCGCTTTCTTAAAACGGCACACGCCCCGGTTTTACGGGGTGAGCCAGGCGGTGTGCCGGTGGCTGGAACACTTTGGCATCCAGGCGGAGGGCCAGCTGTACAACGCGGTGGACCCCGCCGAGGTGCGCGCCCTGGCCCATGCGCCGGACACGATCCAGTGGCGCGACCGGCTGGGCCTTACGCCGGAAGAAAAATTGGCGGTGTTCGTGGGGCGCGTCATCCCGGAAAAGGGCGTGGCCGAGCTGATCCAGGCCTTTCAGATAGCCCAGCTGCCGGGGTGCAGCCTGGTCATCGCCGGGGACGGCCCGCTGCTGCCCACCCTGCGGCAGAACTGCCCGCAGAACGTGCATCTTTTGGGGGCGGTGGACTATCCGGCCGCCATGCAGCTGCTGGCCCAGGCGGATCTTTACTGCCTGCCCACCTATTACGCCGAGGGCTTTCCCACCACCTTTTTGGAGGCGGCGGCCTGCGGCTGCCCCATCCTGACCACCCGCACCGGCGGCAGCGACGAGCTTCTGCCGGACGAGAGCTACGGCATCCAGCTGGAAAACGCCCGGCCTGAGCCGCTGGCAAAGGCGCTGGAGCGCTGTCTTTCGGACGAGGGCTGGCGCCGTACCGCCGCCCAAAAGACCGGCCAGCGGCTGGAACAGCTGTTCACCTGGCAGGCAGTCACCGACTGTCTGCTGGCGCTGGCCGCCGGGCAAACCAAGGAATAAAGGAACCGAGATACTATGTCGAAACTTTTGATCGTTATTCCCGCCTACAACGAGGAGGACAACATCGTGCAGGTGGTGAGCGAGCTCACCGCCCGCTATCCCCAATATGACTACGTGGTCGTGAACGACGGCAGCCGGGACCGCACCGCCGCCCTCTGCCGGGAACACGGCTTCCGGCTCATCGACCTGCCGGTGAACCTGGGCCTGGCCGGGGCGTTTCAGACCGGGCTGCGCTATGCGGCGGAAAACGGCTACGACTGCGCCTTGCAGTTCGACGCCGACGGCCAGCACAAGCCGGAATACATCCAGCCCATGCTGGACGAGCTGGAGGACGGGGCCGATATCGTGATCGGCAGCCGTTTTCTCACGGTGAAAAAGCCCAAAAGCCTGCGGATGCTGGGCAGCTATGTGATCAGCTGGGCCATCCGGCTGACCACCGGCCGGGCCATCTGCGACCCCACCAGCGGCATGCGGATGTTCAACCGGCGCATGGTGGAGGAATTTGCCCTGAACCTGAACTACGGCCCCGAGCCGGACACCATCAGCTACCTGATCAAAAACGGGGCGGTGGTGAAGGAGATCCAGGTGGAGATGGGCGAGCGCACCGCCGGCACCAGTTATCTTACCCTCACCCGTTCCGTTGAATATATGGTCAAGATGTGTTTGAGCATCCTGCTCATCCAGTGGTTCCGCAAGCGGGAGCCCGTTACCTTTTACCCCGAAAGGAGAAACTGACCCATGTTCCAGCTGATCCCCATCGCCCTGCGGGCGCTTCTCATCGCCGGCAGCCTGTGCACCACCCTGTTCATCCTGCGGCGGGTACGGCAGGCCAAGGTACAGATCGAGGACTCCATCTTCTGGCTGCTGTTTTCCGGTCTTTTGCTGTTTTTGAGCCTCTTCCCGGAGGTCACCACCTGGGTGGCCCGCAAGTTCGGCTTTATCAGCGAGATCAACGTGGTGTATCTGGCCATCATCTTTTTGCTGCTCATCAAGCAGTTTTATATGTCGGTGCGCATCAGCCAGATGGACTCCAAGCTGAAAAGCCTTGCCCAAAAAGTCGCCTTGAACGAGGAGAAGATCGAGCGGCACAATCTGGACCTGTGACGCCGCCCGCCCCCCCCCTTTCGCCATGGCCCACCGTTGTCAAATTCCTTACAGTATGATATACTAAAAAGCAAGAATATGATTGACTGGAGGGCTTTACAATGGCATATACCCCAAAATTGACCTACAAGGGCAAGCCTTTGGTGCGCTGCGGCCGCGAGATCTACTACGGCAGCCTGGCTGATCCCTTTGTGATTTTTATGCAGATCCTCACCACCAAGGAGGAGAACGGCGTGGAAATGGCGGACAAGATCCATGTGATGCTGATGAGCACCGATTCTTCCAAATCCCTGCCGGAGCGCGTTGCCAAGCAGAGCAGCAAGAGCGGCCTGTACACCGCACTGGAGATCGGCTCCATGTGGCTGGAGCGCGCCCTGAAAGAATCCGCCGCCAAAACGCCCGCCAAAAAGAAGTGATCCCACAAAAAACGCCCGGACAAACCGTCCGGGCATTTTTTGTGCGTTTGTCACAAGGGAACGAACGCCTCTCAGCGAACATCCAGATAGGTCTTTCGATAGTGTTCCATCAGCTCACAGCTTGCGTCAAAGGCCTTCTGCTCCTCTTCGGTGAGGGGCGGCAGCAGGTACTCCTCCGCCCCGTCTTTGGTGATGACCCGGGGCAGGCTGGTGAAGATCACCGGGCTTTCCGGCGTTCTCTGGTAGGGCCCTGTGCAGGGCAGCACCTGGCCGCAGTCCGCAAAGATGGCCCGGATCACCTGGGCCGCCGCCGCACCGATGCCAAACTCGGTGCAGCCCTTGCCGATCACGATCTCCCAGCCGGCATCCACGGTGCTTCTGGTCACGGCTTCCCGGTCCAGGCCGGCGGTGCGCTCGGTGGGCAGCTGGTCCAGGGCAAGGCCCCCCACCCGCACGCTGGAATACAGCGGCACCTGGCTGTTGCCGTGTTCGCCCAGGCAGACGGCCTCCACGCTGGCGGGCTGCACGCCCAGGCTTTGGGCCAGCCGGATGCGGAAGCGGGCGGAATCCAGCGCCGTGCCGGTGCCCAGCACCCGCAGGCCGCTCTTCATGGCAAAATACAGGGCCACCAGATCACAGGGGTTGGTGATGCCCAGGATCACGCCGGAAAAGCCGCTGGCCTTCAGCTGGGGGATGATGGTGTCGGCAATGTCCAGCGCGGCCCCCAGCTCTTCCAGGCGGTCTTCCTCAAAGATCTCGCCGCAGTAGGCCAGCACACACACATCCGCGTCCCCGATCTGGTCATAGCCGCCGGTGTACACCCTGGTGTTGCGGCCCAGATAGCAGGCCATATCCTGTAAGTCCACCCCATGGCAGCGGGCCTTTTCCTGGTCGATGTCCAGCAGCAGGATCTCCTCGCAGATATTTTCCGTCATAAGGGCGCTGGCCACATGGGAGCCCACATGGCCGGCGCCGATGATCGCCACTTTGCGTTTCATGTTGTTTGTCCTCCCCGGTTTACTTTCCCTCATTATAACATTGAATCGCCTCTTTGCCAAGAAAAAGCCCGTGCATCGTTCGATACACGGGCTTTCTGGCTTATTTTGCTGTGCCTACGGCTTTCGGAGAATTACTCTTCCTTGGGCTCCTCGCAGGCTTCGCAGCCGCAGTCGTCGTCGCACTCGCTGAACTCGATCTCGAACTCAGCGCCGCAGTTGCCGCAGCATACCTGCTCGTTCAGCAGGGTGTCCTCGTCCACAACGGTCACGGCGCCGCAGTTGGGGCAGGTCAGCTCGTACTCTACCTCGGCGTCGTCCTCGTCGTCTTCCTCTTCTTCGTCGTCCTCGTCGTCCTCATCGTCGCCGAAAACAGCCTCTTCCAGGTCGTCCATATCCTCGTCCATGGCGTCCAGCTCATCGTAGACCTGATTCAGATCGTCGTCCATATCGGCCACGGTATCGCACAGCTCTCCCAGCAAGTCGTACATGGCTTTCAGCACCTTGCCCTCTTTGCTCTTGCTCTCGATCTCCAGGCCTTCCATCAAACCTCTCAGGTATGCGGCATGTTCTTTCAGTTCCATCATTCATTCCTCCTTTAAAGAAATTTAGGAAACTATTTTATGAATACGCCCGCCGCCCGGGCTTGTGGCCTTTAGGTGCGGACGGTCCATATACAAACAAATGGGCGGCGGCTATGCCGCCGCCCATTGGGTAGCAGAAATCACAAAGCTGCCAAAAACTCAGGCGCGCTCCATGTACTCGCCGGTGCGGGTGTCCACGCGGATCATGTCGCCCTCGTTGATGAACAGGGGTACACGGATCTCAGCGCCGGTCTCCAGCTTGGCGGGCTTCAGGGTGTTGGTAGCGGTGTTGCCCTTGAAGCCAGGCTCGGTCTCGGTGACCTGCAGAACCACGAAGTTGGGGGCTTCCAGGCCGAACACGTTGCCCTTGTAGCTCAGGATCTTGACCATCTCGTTCTCCTTCACGAACTTGAAGGCATCGGACAGGTCGCTCTCGTTCAGAGGGATCTGCTCGTAGGTCTCGGTATCCATGAAGTAGTACAGACCGCCGTCCTCGTACAGGTACTGCATCTCACGGCGCTCGATGAAAGCGGTGGGGAACTTATCGCTGGGGTTGTAGCTCTTCTCGGTGACAGCACCGGTGATCACGTTCTTGGTCTTGGTGCGCACGAAGGCAGCGCCCTTGCCGGGCTTTACATGCTGGAACTCCACGACCTGGAGCACGTTGCCGTTCTCTTCAAAAGTTACGCCGTTGCGAAAATCGCCTGCAGAAATCATAAAAGATCCTCCAATTACTGTATTGTATGGGGCAACGCCCCCGGGTCACCAGCGCCGCGGCCCTGCACCCTGGTCACACCCAGGGGCGATCCTGGCACCGGCATCCGCTGACATATCTGTTAATATTCTACCCTAGAAACGGGCATTTTTCAAGCCCTTTTCGTTTTCTTTTTGGCTTTGCAGCGGGCTTTGCGCCCTTTTTGCCCCCAAGATCACAGGCTTTGGTAATAGCGCTTCATGGCGGCGGCGTCCTCGGCCTGGGTCCCGGCGGACTCGCAGATGATCACCGGCTCCAGCCCTCTTTGGTAACACAGCTCCATCAGCGGCTCAAACTGGGGGCCGTACACCGTGTCCGCAAAGGTCAGGTGCTGCTTTTCGCCCCCGGCGGTGTACTCGATCTTGCTGAAATGGGCGTGGAAACGGCTGGCCCGCTCGTCGCCCAGGGCCTGGGCCATTCGGTCCAGGATGGCGGCGTAGTCCGCCTTGGTCTTGATGCTGCCCTGGTCCCGGGCGTTCAGGTGGCCGAAGTCGATGCAGGGGGTGATGCGCTTGTCCACGCTGCACAGCGCCAGCACCTCGTCCAGGGTGCCCAGCTGGCCCACCTTGCCCATGGTCTCGGGGCAGAGCACAATGTCCTGAAAGCCCGCCTCGTCCACCGCCTGCACCATGCGGCGCATGGTGTCCATGGCTTTGTCCAGGGCCTCCTGGCGGCTCTGCTTGCCGCAGCTGCCGGAATGGAAGATGACCCGCTGGCCGCCCAGCGCCCGGATGGCGGCGGCGCTTTGCAGGATGTATTCCACGCTGTTCAGCCGCTTTTCCTCCTCCAGGCTGCTCATAGAGATGTAATAGGGGGCGTGCAGGCTGAAATAGATGTTATGTACCGCGGCCTGCGCCCGGATCTTGGCGGCCAGATCCTCTTTCAGGCGAACGCCCCGGCCGCACTGGTATTCAAAGGCGTCCAGGCCCATTTTTGCGGTGTATTGCGGCACCTGTACGCTGGTTTTGTAACCTTGGGCCTTAAAGCTCTCGCTGGTGCCCGCGGTGCCAAACAGGATGCTCACAAAAGCGTCCCTCCTTTTTTGTAATATCGCTTCAAAAAGGGCTGTTCCAGCCTGCGCTTGAACCGGATGCCCTTGTGGGTGTCTTCATACATGGGGCGCACCACCAGGGCCGGGATGCGGTAAAAACTGCCCGCCAGCCGGTCGGTGAACAGCTGGTCCCCCACAATGGCCATCTGCTCTTTTGGCACCCCAAACTTTTTGCGGGCGCGGGCCAGGCCGAAAGTGAGGGGCTTGCAGCTCATGGCCACATAGTCCAGGCCGATAGCCTCAGCAAAGGGGCGCACCCTCTCTTCGCTGTTGTTGCTGGCGATGGCCAGCTGGATCCCGGCGGCGCGCATCTGGCCCAGCCAGTTGCGGATCGATTCCGGCAGCTGCTGGCTGCCGTGGCCGGTGAGGGTGTTGTCCACATCCAGCACCAGGGCGGTGATGCCCTTTTGGCGCAGGAACTCCGGCGTGATGGCCGCCGCAGACGAAAACAGATACTCAGGGGTGATGATCATGGGAACGGCACCTCCGTTTTGGGATAAAAAATGAGCGGGCCCATAGGGACCCGCTCGGGCGTTTGCACGCATTGTTAGCCTTTGTTCCGGCCGCCGCAATTACTTATACTTGCGCTTGCGGGCAGCTTCGGACTTCTTCTTGCGGCGCACAGAGGGCTTCTCGTAAGCTTCACGCTTGCGAACCTCGGCAAGCACACCGCTGCGGGCGCAAGAACGCTTAAAACGACGCAGCGCACTCTCCAGCGACTCGTTGTCCTTGACACGAATTTCCGACATCTATTTTTCCCTCCCTTGGACCTGAGGCAGGAGTTTGGTTGGATACCTTTTTTATAGGGTATTCAACATATCGATTATACTATGCCACAGTTCATTCTGTCAACTAAAAATTGAAAACTTTCTGTGTTGGAGACCGTTTTTTCTCACCAGCCCAGAAGGTCAACAGCAAAACAGGTCATTTTACCACCAGATTCACCAGTTTGCCGGGCACGGCGATCTCTTTCACCAGGGTCTTGCCCTCCAGCAAAGCGGCCACGGCGGGGTCTGCCTTCACGGCGGCCAGGGTGGCGTCCTTGTCCAGGCCGGCGGCCAGGTTCAGCCGGGCCTTGGGCTTGCCGTTCAGCTGCACCAGCACTTCCACGGTGCTCTCGGTGCACTTGGCCTCGTCGTACTCCGGCCAATGGGCGTGGGCGATCTGGCCCTCAAAGCCCTGCAGCTGCCACATCTCCTCGGTGATGTGGGGCGCAAAGGGGTTGACCAGGATCAGCAGGGTGCGCAGCTCGTCCTTGGTGACGCCGCCGGCGGCGTACAGCTCGTTCAGCAGGCTCATCATGGCGGCGATGGCGGTGTTGTGCTTGAGCACCTCGATGTCCTCGCCCACCTTTTTGATGGTCTTGTGGAAGCTGGTCTCCAGCTCCTTGCGGTAGCCCTCGCCGGGCACGATCATCTCGCCCAGGCCCCACAGACGATCCAGGAAGCGCTTGCAGCCCTTGATGCCCTTTGTGGACCAGGGAGCGGCCTTTTCAAAGTCGCCGATGAACATCTCGTACAGGCGCAGGGTGTCGGCGCCGTACTCGCTCACCACATCGTCCGGGTTGATCACGTTGCCCCGGCTCTTAGACATCTTCTCGCCGTTCTCGCCCAGGATCATGCCGTGGCTGGTGCGCTTTTTGTAGGGCTCCTTGGTGGGCACCACGCCGATGTCGTACAGGAATTTATGCCAGAACCGGCTGTACAGCAGATGCAGGGTGGTGTGCTCCATGCCGCCGTTGTACCAGTCCACCGGGCCCCAGTACTCCACGGCCTCCTTGCTCACGGGGGCGGTGTCGCAGTGGGGATCCATGTAGCGCAGGAAGTACCAGGAAGAACCCGCCCACTGGGGCATGGTGTCGGTCTCCCGCTTGGCCGGGCCGCCGCAGCAGGGACAGGTGGTGTTCACCCACTCGGTGTGGCGGGCCAGGGGGCTCTCGCCGCCCTCGCCGGGCTCAAAGTCGCTGATCTCGGGCAGCTTCAGGGGCAGCTCGCTCTCGGGCACCGGCTGCCAGCCGCACTTGTCGCACCAGATCATGGGGATAGGCTCGCCCCAGTAACGCTGACGGCTGAACACCCAGTCCCGCAGCTTAAAGTTCACCTTGGCGTGGCCCTTGCCCTCGCTCTCCAGCCACTGGATCATCTTGGCCTTGGCGTCTTCCACGCTCAGGCCGTCCAAGAAGCCGCTGTTCACCAGGGTGCCGGTGGCCACGTCGGTGAAGGCCTGGTGCTCCAGGTCGCTCTCGCCCTGGCCCTTGACCACTTCCACGATGGGCAGGCCGAACACCTTGGCGAACTCGTAGTCACGGGTGTCGTGGGCAGGCACGGCCATGATGGCGCCGGTGCCGTAGGTGGCCAGCACATAATCGGAAATGAAGATGGGGATCTCCTTGCCGTTCACCGGGTTGATACCCTTCACGCCGTCCAGCTGCACGCCGGTCTTTTCCTTGTTCATCTCGGTGCGCTCAAAGTCGCTCTTGCGGGCGGCTTCCTGCTGGTAGGCGCGCACGGCGTCGGCATTTTTGATGATGCCTTTTTCCAGCCACTGGGCCACCAGGGCGTGCTCGGGGCTGACCACCATGTAGGTGGCGCCGAACAGGGTGTCGCAGCGGGTGGTGTAAACGGTGAGGGTATCGCCGGTGGTGGTGGTAAAGTTCACCTCGGCGCCGGTGGAGCGGCCGATCCAGTTCTTCTGCTGGGTGGCCACCCGCTCGATGAAGTCCAGGCCCTCCAGATCGTCGATCAGGCGGTCGGCATAGGCGGTGATGCGCAGCATCCACTGGCTCTTCACCTTGTGGACCACTTCGCCGCCGCAGCGCTCGCAGCAGCCGTTCACCACTTCTTCGTTGGCCAGCACCACCTTGCAGCTGGTGCACCAGTTCACGCTCATTTCTTTTTTATAGGCAAGGCCGTGCTTGTACAGCTGCAGGAAGATCCACTGGGTCCACTTGTAATAGCTGGGGTCGGTGGTGTTGATCTCCCGGTCCCAGTCAAAGGAGAGGCCCAGCGCCTGCAGCTGGCTTTTGAAGCGGGCCACGTTGTTGCGGGTCACGATCTCCGGGTGGATGTGGTTCTTCATGGCAAAGTTCTCGGTGGGCAGGCCAAAGGCGTCCCAGCCCATGGGGTACAGCACGTTGTACCCGGCCAGCCGCTTTTTGCGGGCCACGATGTCCAGGGCGGTGTAGCTGCGGGGATGGCCCACATGCAGGCCCTGGCCGCTGGGATAGGGGAACTCTACCAGGGCGTAAAATTTGGGTTTTGCGTGGTCGATCTTGGCGGCAAAGGTCTTTTCGTCCGCCCAAACCTTCTGCCATTTGTGTTCAATGGCCTTAAAATCGTATTTCACCTGCTAATCAACTCCAACGAAAATTTAAAAATAAAACGGGAACAGCCAGTTTTCCCCCATACCCCTCACGAGCTGTGGAAAACTGGCTCTGACCGCCCCCAGGCACTGCCTCGGGGCGGCCTTTCCGTTTGATTTAACCCTCTTCCCCGCTGGTCTCGGGGGCGTCAAACTGGATGTCGCACTCCTCGGCGTCCGCCCACAGGTGCTCCAGGTCGTAGAATTCCCGGGCCTGGGGATAGAACACATGCACGATCACGGTGCCGTAGTCCAGCAGGATCCAGTTTTTGGCGTCGTAGCCCTCGGTGCGCAGGGCCTTTACGCCCTGCTGCTCCAGCTGGAACTCCACCTCTTCGGCCAGGCTCTTCACATGGGTGGAAGAGGTGCCGTTGGCGATGACGAAGTAATCGGTGAGGACGGTCAGATCCCGCACCTTGAGCACCTTTACGTTCGCGGCTTTTTTGCTGTCCAGCACCTTGGCGATGCTGGTGGCAAGCTGTAAACTCTCCATTCCTTTTTGCTCCTTTCGCCCCGTGGTCTTTTTGGGGCCTTGTGTTGGGGTCTTTTGTCTATTTGTGGATCAGGCGGCGGGGTCCAGGCCCTCCGCCTCGGTATCCAGCTGGCCCATGTACTGGATGTTGGGGTCGGTGGAAGAACCTGCGGTGGGCAGGGTGGGCACGTTCAGGCTGTCCACCGGGGTGGTGTAGCTTCTGAAATAGCTGTTCACCAGCTCCAGGGTCTTGGAAGTATCGCACACCTGGATGGACTGGCCGTTGTACCGCTCCGCCGCGCTGTAGGTGGGCACCTTGCACATCATGATGTTGGCGCTGTCCACCTGCAAAAAGCTCACGCCCAGGCTCACCAGGGTGTCGCCGGGGATGTCAGTGGTCACATACTCCAGGGCCACCGGCATAAGCTTGGCCAGATCCCACACGGTGGCGGTGCGGATGCGGTTAAACAAGCCCTGGTAGAAGTAGCGCTGCATGTCCAGCCGGGCGATATCGCCCTGGGCGTAGCCGTCGCCATGACGGTTGCGCACCAGGAATTCCACCGAAGCGCCGTCCAGGTTGTTGGTGCCAGCGGGCAGGTAGCTGCCCTTGCCGTCCGCCACATCCTGGGGCAGGTAGACCTCGATGCCGCCGAACAGATCCACGATCTCCTTCAGGGACTGCATGTCGATGGTCACGTAATAGTCGATGGGCAGCTTGTACTGGTCGCTGATGAGCTGGGCCAGGTCGGCGATGCCGCCGTCGTTGCGCAGGGCCACGGCGTTGATCTTACCGGTGCCGCCGGTGCTGTATTCCTCGCCCGCATAGGTGTCGCGGGGGATCTGCAGCATGTTGATCTTCTTTTCCTTCACGTTGAAGTTCACGTACATGATCATATCGGTCATGCCGTCATTGGAGTTTGCGTCGTTGGAATAGGCGCGGCCCTCCTCGTAGTCGATGCCGCAGACCAGGATGTTCACCACATCCCCCTTGTATTCGCTGGGGGTGTTGATGAGCTGGGTGATGGTGGGGGCGCCGCCCTCCGGGCTGATGCTGCGCACCACCCACTGGTACAGGCCGAACAGGCTCAGGCAGACCACGGCCAGCAGGCCGGCCAGGCTGAGCAGGGCGATCTTTACGCCGCTGCGCTTCTTTTTGCGCTTTTTGCGGGGCGCGGCCTGGTGGGCGCTGGGGTTCTGCGCCGCATGGTAGGTGTTGGAACTGCGGGTGTTCCGGCTGGAACTGGCCGCCGGGGCGTGATAGGTATTGCGCTGCCCGCTGGCGGAAGCGCCGCTGCGGTTGATCTTGCGGCCGCCGGAAGTGCCGCGGCCTGACGCAGCGCTGGTGTTTAATTTTCGGGGCTGTTTGGGTTCATTCATGGGTAACCTCCCTGTTCTGCGGGCCGCTTTCGGCCTGGCGTTTCAGATCCTCCAGGGCCGCAAGCGACAACGGGTCGATGCTTTTGCCGCTTTGCCGCATCCATTCGATGTTTTTTTCCACCGCCGTGCGGACAGCGGTGTCCAAGTCCTCCTCCGCGAGCCTGCGCAGCTCGTGCACCTCGGGATAGTCCCGCTCGGCGCTGATCATATCGCTCAGATAGATGATCTTGTCCAGCTTGGTCATACCCGGCCGGCCGGTGGTGTGGCAGCGGATGGCGCTGAGCACCTCCGGGTCGGTAACGCCCCACTCGGTCTGGGCCAGGATGGCGGCGCAGATGCCGTGCCACACCGGCGGGGGGCTGTTTTGCGCATTTTGTGCTATTATAGCATTCTCTTGTAAGATGCGCAACAAGTCTTCCCGGCTGCGCTCCTTTACCGCATCGTGCAAAAGCGCCGCCAGTTCGGCTTTTTCGGGGTCTGCCCCGTATTTTTCGGCTAGGTGCACCGCCATATCCCGCACGTTGATGGTGTGGGTGTACCGCTTTTTGGAAAGGCAGTGCCGGACCATTTTTTCCGCCTGTTTTGCGTCCATGTTCTGCGCCCTTTCGTATAGATGATATTGCCGGGTGATCCTTTGCACCAGCGGCGGCAGCACCTCCGGCCCCAAACGGCCGGACCGCACGTCGCTGGAAGCCGCCTCCAGCACCGGCGCTTTGGCGAACACCACCCGGCCGCCGTATTCCGCCAGGCGGGCGGCGGCGGCTTGCAGCCGGCTCTCGTCGCCGTCGTACCGGCTTTGCACCACCAGCACCGCCTTTTGCAAAAGGTCCTGCCAGCAGCGCCACTCGGTAAAGGTGGTGAGCATATCGCTGCCCACGCTCAGATAGATCTCGGCGCCCGGGTAGGCCTGTTCCAGCATGCATACCGTGTCGATGGTGTAGTTTTTGCCGCCCCGGCCGATCTCCCAGTCCGAGATCGTCAGGTCCGGGTGCAGCGGCAGAAAGCACTGGCACATGGTCAGGCGAAGCGAAGCCGGGGTGGCGCTGGCCGCCTTGTGGGGCGGCACGCCCGCCGGCATCACGATGACCTTATCCGGCTGCACGGCCTGGATGGCGCTTTGCAGCAGGCGGATGTGGCCGTTGTGGGGCGGGTCAAAGGTACCGCCGAACAAAAGCAGTTTCATTGCAACACTTCCCTGCGGTTTTCCCTGGAAAGGACGGCGGCGCTTTTCGCCGGCAGGCAGCAAAGAGGCCTTGCTCTATTATAACGAAAAGCGCCGGCAAATTCTTTCAGGAAATCGCCAACAAATTGTAAACATTTTGTAATTATAAGCGGCGGCGTTTTGTTACTTCGCGCCCTTCAAAATGTCCTCAAATTTGGAATCCTTCTTCTTTTTCAAAAACAGCACGAACTTGGAGCCGATGACCTGCACCACGTCCGCGCCGGTGGCTTCGGCCAGCACGTCGGCGGCCTCCCGGGCGGTGTACATGCTGGTCTCCAGCACCTTCATCTTGATCAGCTCCCGGGCAGCCAGGCAGTCGGCGGTGGACTTGATGAGCATCTCGTCGATCTCGCCCTTGCCTACCTGGAACACAGGGTCAAGGGTGTTGGCGGCACTGCGCAGCGCTGCGCGTTGTTTACTGGTGAGCATAGTGTTCTCCTTATGATTGCGATTTTAACAGAATGGTCGATCCGCTTAGGGTCAGTCCTGCCGGGGGGTGCGGATCAGCTTGTCCCCGTCAAATTTTTCGTTGCGCTCGAACAGGGTGGCCTGCCGCCGGCTCAAAAAGGCGGCCAGGTCCTGGTCCAGCTTGGCCATGGCCTTGCCCCGGTGGCTGATGGCATCCTTTTCAAAGGCCTCCAGCTGGGCATAGGTGCGGCCCTCGGTGTTGGGGCGCACGCCCCCCTCCGCCAGGCCCACCTGGTCCGGCACGAACAGAGGGTCGTAGCCGAAGCCACCCGTGCCCCGGCGCTCAAAGATCACCCGGCCCGGGCACTCGCCCAAAAAGGTGATGTGCTCGCCCTCCGGCAGGCAGAAGCAGACGGCGGAGACGAATTTTGCGCTCCGTTTGCCCTCTTCCACCCCGGCCAGCCGTTCCAGCAGCTTGTCGTTGTTGGCCTCGTCGTCGCCGTGGCGGCCGCAGTAGCGGGCGCTGTACACGCCGGGCTCGCCGCCCAGCGCGTCCACCATCAGGCCGGAATCGTCCGCCAGGGTGGGCAGGCCGCTGGCCTGGCAGATAGCCCGGGCTTTGATGAGGGCATTTTCCGCAAAGGTGGCGCCGGTCTCCTCCGGCTCCAGGGTGATGCCCAGTTCCTTTTGGCTTTTCACCTGGTGGCCCTGGGCTTCCAGGATGCGGCGGATCTCCTTTAATTTACCGGCATTGCCGGTGGCGGCGCAGATCAGCATGGATGGGGCCCTCCTTTTTTAGTTTTCCGCAAACAGGGCGTTTGCAAAGTCTTCCGGCGAAAATTCCATCAGGTCGTCCATGCCCTCGCCCACGCCCACAAAGCGCACGGGCAGGCCCAGCTTCTGCTTCACGCCGATGACCGAACCGCCCTTGGCGGTGCCGTCCAGCTTGGTGAGGATGATGCCGGTGGCGTTGGCGGCGCTCACGAACTGGGAGGCCTGGCTGATGGCGTTCTGGCCGGTGATGGCGTCCAGCACCAGCAGGGTCTCCACGCTGGCCTCGCTGCAAGCCTTGGTGACGCTGCGGCTGATCTTGGACAGCTCGTTCATCAAATTTTGCTTGTTGTGCAGGCGGCCGGCGGTATCGCAGATGACGATGTCGTAGCCACGGGCGGCGGCGGACTGCACCGCGTCAAACACCACGGCGGCGGGGTCGGCCCCTTCGCCGTGCTTGACCACCGGCACGTCCACCCGGTTTGCCCAGATGCTCAGCTGCTCGGCGGCGGCGGCCCGGAAGGTATCGCCCGCCGCCAGCATGACCCGTTTGCCCTGCTCTTTGTACAGCCGGGCCAGCTTGGCGATGCTGGTGGTCTTGCCCACGCCGTTCACGCCGATGACCAGGATCACCGCCGGATGGCCGGACAGGTCCATGGGGCTATCGGCTTCCAGCTCGCCCCGGATGATGTCCTTCAAGGCGTCCAGTGCCCCGGAAGCGGTCTTGATGCGCTCCTTGCGCACCCGGGTCCGCAGCTCCTCCACCAGGCGGATGGATTCCTCCGCGCCGGTGTCTGCCAGGATCAGCTGTTCCTCCAGGTCCTCGTACATATGTTCGTCGATCTCGCCGGCGTTGAGCATATCCAGAATGCCGGCAAAAAAGCCTTTGCGGGTCTTGGCAAGGCCCTCGTCCATTTTTTGTTTACGGCTGAATAATCCCATTGCTTGTCACCTCTTGTGTGATGGCTCGCCTGTGCGGCGCGCGGCGGCCTGCCGGGGCCCACGAAACTGCCCGGCGGCAGGGCCGCTATTATTTTTATATCACGAAACCAGCGTCGCGTCCACCTGTTCCAGGTCAAGACGCAAAAGTTTCGACACGCCGTCCTCCTGCATGGTCACGCCATACAGCACATCGGCGGCTTCCATGGTGCCGCGGCGGTGGGTGATGACGATGAACTGGGTGTGGTCGGTGATGCGCCGCAGGTACTGGGCGTACCGGGCCACGTTCACGTCGTCCAGGGCGGCTTCGATCTCGTCCAGGATGCAGAAAGGCGCCGGGTTCACCGCCAGGATGGCAAAATAGATGCTGATGGCCACCAGCGCCTGCTCGCCGCCAGAAAGGGCCGCCAGGTTCTTGATGACCTTGCCCGGGGGCGCCACCTGGATCTCGATGCCGCTTTCCAGCACGTTCAGCTCGTCGTCCAGCTTCAGGCTGGCGGTGCCGCCGCCGAACAGCTCGTGGAAGATGCGGCCGAAGTTGTCGTTGATCTGGGCAAAGCTGCGGCTGAAGATGTCCTGCATTTCGGCGGAAAGCTCGGCGATCATGCGGGTCAGCTCGTTCTTGCTCTTTTCCACGTCCCGCACCTGGTCCCGCAGGAAGTGGTACCGCTGGCTCACTTCTTTATACTCTTCAATGGCGCCCACGTTCACGTTGCCCAGCGCCCGGATGCGGCCTCGGGTCTCCGCCACCTGGCGGCGCAGCTCGGCGGCGCTGTCAAAGGGCACGCAGAGGCCCTGGGCCTCGCTCATGGTCAGCTCGTATTCCTCCCAGAGCTTGGCGATCACCTCGTCGTACTCTTTTTCGGCGCTGGCCTTGCGCTCGTTCAGGCGGGCCATTTCCTGGCTCATCTTCTCCCGCTGGTCCGAGATGGACCGCTGGCGCTGGCTCTGCTGGCTGATGCTGCCCTCTTTCTGCATCCGCAGCTCGGAGGCGGCCCGGATGGCCTCTTCCTCCTGGCGGATGCGCTGGGCGCTCTCCTCCTTGGCTTTGCCGATGGCCTCAATGGCCGCCCGGTGCTCCTGGCTGGCGGCGTTCAGCCGCTGGATGCTCTCCCGCAAAGCCCGCTCCCGCTGGGCGCTCTCGCCGTGGCGGCTCTCCAGGTCCCGGATGGCGGACTCGTGCATGCCGATGTCCTTTTCGGCGGCCAGGCGGGCCATCCGCTTTTCGCTCAACTCGTCGGAAAGGCGGGCCCGTGTGGCCAAAAAGCTGTCGTCGCTGCCGGCCAGCTGGGCCAGCTCGGCTTCCAGCTTTCCGATCTCGGCGGCCAGCCGCTGCTCTTCGGCCCGGGCCTCGTCCATCTCCGCCTTGCTCTGGCGGATGCGTTCCAGCAGGCTGTCCTCTTCGGCCTGGTGCAGCTGGCAGGCAGCCTCGGCCTGGCTGATGGCGGCGTCGATGCGCCGCAGCTCGGCCTCGGCCCGGATCTTGTCGCCCCCGGCGGTGATGTTCTCGCTGGAAGCGGCGGTGAGCTGGGCAGCCAGGCTGTCCACCTCGGCCTTGATCTTCTCGGCCTGTTCCTGGGCCTGCTGCTGCTTTGTTTGCAGCGTGCCGGCCTTTTTGCGCAGGTCCTCGATCTCCTGCTTGCGGCTGAACAGGCCGGCGGACTGGCTCACGCTGCCGCCGGTGAAGGAACCGCCCGCGTTGATGACCTGGCCGTCCGCCGTGACCACCCGATTGCGGTAGTCCAGCGCCCGGGCCACCCGGCTGGCTTCGTTGATCTCGTCCACCACGATGATGCGGCCCAACAGGTTCGCCACGATGTTGTCGTATTGGGGGTCGTATTTCACCAGGCTGGAGGCCACCCGGGCGCTGCCGGTCAGGCGGGAGGCGTCAAAATGCTTGCCCCGCACCGTGTCCAGCGGCAGGAAGGTGGCCCGGCCTGCCCGCTCGTCCCGCAGGAAGGCCATGGCGGCCTTGGCGGCGTTCTCGCCGTCCACCACGATGTTCTGCAAAGCAAAGCCCAGGGCGGTCTCGATGGCCACCTCGTAGCCGGGCTCCACCGTCAAAATGGTGCTCACCGGGCCGATGATGCCCCGCAGCCGGTGGTTCTGGGCGGCCCGCATCACGGTCTTTACGCTGTGCTGGTAGCCGTTCATGTTCCGCTCCAGATCGGTGAGCAGCTGCAGGCGCTGGTTTGTGGATTCCAGCTGGCGGCTCACCTGCTGGCAGGCGGCGTCCGCCTCCTGCTGCTGGCGGCGGCGGCTGTCCAGCTTGAGCTGCAGGCCGCTTTGGATGTTCTCCAGGCGGGTCACCGTCTGTTCCACCTGTTCCAGGTAGACTTTGGTATCCGCCTGTTCGGTCTTCATCTGTTCCAGGCTCTCCCGGGCGGCGGCGCGGTCCTGCCGCAGGGCTTCCAGCCGCTGGGCGGCGGTGGCGGCGGCGCTTTCACAGCCGGCCGCCCGCACCTTTTCTTCGGTCTGGCGCTGGGTCATATCCGCCAGCGCGCCGGTCACCACGCCCCGGCGCTCTCCGGTGGCGGCGTTTTCCGCCTGGATGCGCTCCAAAAGCTGTTCCAGCTCCCGGATGCTGCTGTCCAGCTGGGCCAGGCTGGCCCGGATGGTCTCGGCCTGGGCCCGGTGCTCCTCCATCTGGGCGGTAAAGCCCTGCTTGCCCGCACCGCTTTCTTCCAGCTGCCGTTCCAGGTCCTGCACGGTGGCCTGGTTGTGCTGGATGTCGTTTTGCAGCACGGCGATGCGGCTCTCACTGCCGGCGATCTCCTCGGTGATGGAGCGGATGGTGCTGTTATGCCGCTCCACCTCCAGGGTGAGGCGGTTCATCTCATTGCGGATGTCCTCGGTCTCGGCGTCGATGGCCTCGATCTCGCCGGTAAGCCGGTCGTAGTCCGCCTTGGCGGTCTCGAACAGGCGCTGCTGCTGGCGCACCGTCTCCCGGGCGTTCTTCACGCTGTCCACCCAAAGGGTGACTTCCAGTTCCTTGCGCCGGGCCGACAGGTCCAGGAATTGATGGGCCTTCTGGCTCTCCTTTTCCAGGGGGCCCACCCGGCTCTCCAGCTCGTCCAAAATGTCGTGCAGGCGGGACAGGTTGTCCTCGGCGCTGGCCAGGCGGCGCTCGGCCTCGTTTTTGCGGTAGCGGTAGCGGGCGATGCCGCTGGCTTCCTCAAAGATCTCCCGCCGCTCGGCGCTTTTGGCGCCCACGATCTCGGCGATGCGGCCCTGCCCGATGATGGAGTAGCCGTCCCGGCCGAGGCCGGTGTCCAAAAACAGCTCGTAGATGTCCTTCAGGCGCACGTTCTGGCCGTTGATGGAATACTCGCTCTCGCCGCTGCGGTAATACTTGCGGCCGATGACCACCTCGTCGGCGTTCACGTCGATGCGCCGGTCGCTGTTGTCCACCGTCAGGTTCACGCTGGCAAAGCCCATGGCGCCCCGGCTTTGGGTGCCGCCGAAGATCACGTCCTCCATCTTGCCCGCGCCCCGCAGCTGGCGGCTGCTGGTCTCGCCCAGCACCCAGCGGATGGCGTCCGAGATGTTGCTCTTACCGGAACCGTTGGGCCCCACCACGGCGGTGATGCCCCGGTCGATGGGGATCTTCACCCGGTCCGGGAAGCTTTTGAAGCCCTGTATCTCAAGTTCTTTTAAAACCATAGATCTCTCCTAGAATCGTCTTTTTGGCACAAAAAGCCGGTCTGGATCGAGAAAACAGTGCAGGAGGAAAGCCCCTGCCGCCGTTTTCTCAGCCCAGACCAGCCGGGGCTCACCGCACCAGCCCCATCAGCCGCAGGGCTTCTTTTGCGGCGGCCTGTTCCGCCGCCTTTTTGCTGTGGCCGGTGCCCCGCCCGATCAGGTTGGAGTTCAGGTAGACTGCCATCTGGAAGCGTTTGTCGTGGTCCGGGCCGTCCTCGCCCTCCAGTTCGTAGCGCAGCCGTTCTTCCGGGTTCTGCTGGATGACCTCCTGCAGCTGGGTCTTGTAGTCCGCCTCGGCGGTCTTGCCCTCGGTGATGAAGGGCAGGATGAACTTGCGGGCGGTCTCCATGCCGCCGTCCAGATACAAAGCGGCGATGAGGGCCTCAAAGGCGTCGGACACCACGCTGGGCCGGTTGCGGCCGCCGCCCCGTTCCTCGCCCCGGCCCAGGCGCAGATAGCGGCCCAGGTCGATCTCCTTGGCAAACTCGTACAAAGCGCTCTCGCACACAAGGCTGGCCCGGGCCCGGGTCAATTCGCCCTCGGGCCGGTTTTTCCACTGGTGGAACAGATAGTCCGCCACCACGATGGACAGCACGCTGTCCCCCAGAAACTCCAGCCGCTCGTTGTGGCGGACGGGGGTCTTGCTCTCGTTGGCAAAGCTGGTGTGGGTGAGGGCCGTTTCCAGCAGCTTGGGGTCTTTAAAGGTATAGCCGATAATGGTCTCTAACTGATGCATTTTATGCCTCTTCCTTCTGCTGGTCCAGGTTCCGGGCCATCACGCCGCACAGGTCGGTCTCCACGCAGATCTTTGCCTGGCGGATGGCCTGGTGGATGGCGCGGGCGTTGGAGGAACCATGGGCCTTGATGACCGGCTTTGCCGCGCCCAAAAACGGCGCGCCGCCGTATTCGTCCGCATCCATGCTCTTTTTGAAGTCGGCCACGCCGCCCTTGACCAGAAGATAGGCCAGGTTGCCGCCCAGGCCGCTCTTGAACAGGCCTTTGAGTTTGGAGCCAAAATACTTGGCCAGGCCCTCGGTGAGCTTCAGGATCACGTTGCCGGTGAAGCCGTCCGCCACCACCACGTCCGCCGCGCCGGCGGGGATGTCACGGGGTTCCACGTTGCCCACAAAGTTGATGGATTTATTGGCTTTCAAAAGGGCATGGGCTTCCACATAGGTGGGGGTGCCCTTGGATTCCTCGGCGCCGTTGTTCACCAGGGCCACCCGGGGCTTTTCCACGCCCATGACCTTTTCCATGTACACGCTGCCCATCACGCCGAAGGCTTCCAGCACGGCGGGACGGCACTCCACGTTGGCGCCGGAGTCCAGCAGCATAAAGGGCTTGGCGGCGGGGATGACGGTGGCCAGCGCCGGGCGCTTGACCCCCTTCACGGTGCGCACGATCAGGCTGGTGCCCACGTGCAGCGCGCCGGTGGAGCCGGCGGAGACAAAGGCGTCGCCCTTGCCCTCGGCCAGCATCTTCAGGCCCACCACCATGCTGGAATCCTTTTTGGTGCGGATGGCCTTGGCAGGCTCGTCGCACATCTCGATGACTTCGGTGGCGTTCACGATCTCGATATGGTCCAGGCCCAGGTTCAGCTCCTTGGCGCAGGCGCTGATCTTTTCCGCATCGCCCACGGCGATGATCTCCACCTGGGGCCAGAAGGAAGCCACAGCAGCGGCAGCGCCTTTTAAAATCTCTGCGGGGGCGTTGTCGCCGCCCATTGCGTCTAAAATGATCTTCATTGATTCGCACACCCTTTCTCTATCGTTCGGTCAGGCGGCCTTGGGCCGCCGGTGGTCACACGGTCTCGGCGGCCCAGCTTTCCATGGCCGCCACCGCCCGCTGGGCGATGGCCATATACCGCTCCCGTTTGTCCCGGATGGGGGTCTCCAGCGGGGGCAAAATGCCCATGTTGGCCCCCATGGGCTGGAAGTTTTTGTTCTCGCTGGTGATGTAATTCACCAGCTGGCCCAGCATGGTCTCGCCGGGCAGGGCGGGCAGCTGCACGCCCCGCATCGCCGCCAGGATCTGGCGGGCGGCCAGCAGGCCGCAGGCGGCGCTTTCCATATACCCCTCAAAGCCGGTGATCTGGCCGGCAAAGTACACCTTGGGGTGTGCTTTCAGGCACAGCCGGGGGGTGAGCAGGTGGGGGCTGTTCAGGAAGGTGTTCCGGTGCGTCACGCCGTAGCGCACGAACTCGGCGTTTTCCAGCCCGGGGATCATGGAGAACACCCGCTTCTGCTCCCCAAACTGCAGGGTTGTCTGGAAGCCCACGATGTTGTACAGCGTGCCCTCGGCGTTCTCCCGCCGCAGCTGCACGTTGGCCCAGGGCCGGTGGCCGGTGCGGGGGTCTTTGAGGCCCACCGGGCGCAGCGGCCCGAAGCGCATGGTGTCCGCGCCGCGGCCTGCCATCACCTCGATGGGCATGCAGCCCTCGTAGACGGTGAGGTTGCCGTCGAACTCGTGGAGCTCCGCCCGTTCGGCGGTCACCAGCGCGGCGTGGAAAGCCTCGTACTCCTCTTTGTTGAAGGGGCAGTTGAGGTAGTCCGCCTCGCCCCGGCCGTAGCGGCTGGCGGCGAAGATGCGGCTCATGTCCAGGCTCTCGGCGGTGACGATGGGGGCCGCCGCGTCGTAGAAGGAGAGCTCGTCGCCCCCGGTGACTTCGGCGATGGCCGCGGCCAGCGCCCCGTCGGTGAGGGGGCCGGTGGCCACCAGGGTGGGCAGGCTCTCGTCCAGCTCGGTGACCTCTTTGCGCACCACGGTGATGTTCGGCTGGTTCTCCACCAGCTGCGTCACCCCGGCGCTGAAGGCGTCCCGGTCCACGGCCAGGGCCCCGCCCGCCGCCACCCGCAC
>CASEVW010000151.1 GCA_949291395.1 uncultured Oscillospiraceae bacterium
AGCAGCCCGGGGTCGGCACAGCCGGGGCAGTTCTCCCGCAGCCAGGCTTCGCATTCCGCCCGGCTCACCGGGGCCACCGTGTGGATGGCGCACCGGCTGCGGATGGTGGGCAGCACCGCCGCCGCGCTGGTGGCGGTGAGCAGGAACAACACGCCCTCGGGGGGCTCTTCCAGCACCTTCAGCAGGGCGTTGGCGCTAGACTGGTTCAATTTCTGCACGCCGTAAAAGATGACCACCCGCCCCTTGGCGGACAGGGCCGTCTCGAACACCTGGCGGCGCACCTGGCGCACCCGGTCGATCTTGATCTCGCCGGAGGCGCCCTCGCCCCGCACCTCGATGCACTCCGCCGCCCGGCCTTCCATTACGGCCTGGGCCTGGGGGCCGCCCTCGGGGTACAGGTAGTCCGCAGCCAGGCAGCGGGCCGCATGACCGGCCCCGCACCCTGCCTCGCCGCAGAGCAAAACACTATGAGAAAGCCGCCCTGCACGCAGGGCGGCCTGCAAACTTTCTTTCAGGGCCTGGTTGCCCCGGAGCGTGTCCAGCATCACAGCTTTTCAAAACGCTCCACGTTGGTGACGAACACCGTTGCGCCGCCCACCGTGACCTGCAAGGGATAAGCGGTGGCCACGCCGATGCCGTAGCTAGCGGTGCTGGGCACCACCTCGGTGCGCTGCTTGCAGCAGTTGGAGATCAGCTGGATGCACTCATCCACCTTTTCGTCCTCGGTACCGATCATCAGGGTCATGTTGCCCGCCATCAAAAAGCCGCCGGTGGTGGACAGACGCGTGACCGAAAAGCCTGCCTTGATGAGGGCATTACAAACCTGCTTGGAATCCTCTTTGTTAACGATGGCAGTGACCATTTTCATAGCAACAGTTCCCCTTTCAGCAGGCCCTGTTTCCCCGAATGTGACGGGGTTTGTTTTTGTGCGGGCCTGTTTTTCTCATTATAGCACGCCGGTGCAAAAAATACCAGAAAAGCAGAACAGATTTTGCGTCTGGCGGAAAAAATCCGCTAGACTTCTGAGGCACACCAAACGCACGGTTTATGCTTTGCGCAGAGAAAGGAAATGGCTCACTGCCGCCACTGGTTCTGCCAAGCCTTGCGCCGCTGGTAGTTGTCGTATTTATTCTTCAGGCGATGGATGCCGTCCCTGCCGAAAAAGACCAAAAAGCCCAACAGCCCTAAGATCAGCGCCGCCTTCTGCACCCAGGGGGCGGTGAGGATGTCCAGCACGTAAAGGGCCGCCGCGATCCAGCCCAGCCACTTGACCTTTACCGGGAGCACAAAGAACAGCATCAGCTGCACGTCCGGAAACAGGTAGGCGAAGGCGAAAAACAGGGAATAGTACAAGGCGGTGGCGCTGCCAAAGCCCACCAGCAGGCAGCCCAGCCAGGCCCCCACAACACCCAGCAGGAAATACACCGTGAACTGGAAGCACCCCCAAGTTCGCTCCAGCGCCGAGCCGATCCAATAGATCAGATACAGCTCCAGCGCCACGAACAGGGGGTTCATCTCCAGCGGGGGCATGAACAAAAAGGTGACCAGCCGCCAGATCTGGCCCTGGGCGATGGCCGACCGCACCAGCGGCAGCATGTAATAAATGCCGCTGTTGATGAACATGATCAGGATCCAGGCGATCAGCTGGCCGCCCACCACGTAGAGCATCAGGTTGGGGATGCCGAATTTGCCAAAACGGCGTTCTAATTTATAAAGCCAATTCATGCAAAAGCACACTCCTCTTACTGGTTTTTTGTTTACTGTAACAGAAAAGCATCTTTTTTGAAATATCCCGCCGGGCGGCATATTTGATTTTGTTGTAATTCTCCTCGTTGAAAAGTTTTCAACATTCTCCACCGAGATACTAACAATGGAGGGGCTTTTGTTTAACAATAAGTTGAACTCCACAGGGTTTTCCACACCTTTTGTGGAAAACATGGCCTATTTTTTCGGGTTTTAAACACTTTCAACAGACTTTTCAACAGCTTTTTCGGAAAACTCTCTGTATAGTCCTGGTAAAGAATTTGTTTATTTCTTGGTTAAAACCGCTAAACCGGTCTTATGAAATGGATTTTTCGTTCTTTTTTCGCTGCAATAAAACTACATGACGCCCCGCCCCCCCACAGGGCCAGATGGCAGGGAAACCGGTATCTATCACGGCGGCGGCCCGGCCCCGTCAGTGCTTTTCCACCGCAGGGCGGAAGCCCTCGCCAAACACCTCGCTGGCCTCGCAGATCATGATCATGGCGCCGGGGTCCACCTCGTAGGCGGCGCGGCGCACCTTGAACACCTCGCTGTTGGAGCAGGCGCAGAGCACCATGTCCTTTTTGGCGCCGGAATAGCTGCCGGTGACGTCCACCAGGGTGGCGCCCCGCTCCACCGACAGGTCGATGGCCTTGGCCACCTGGGGGCCGTAGTCGGTGATGATCATGGCCAGCTTGCCGCTGCCCGCGCCGTACATGATCTTATCCAGCACGATGGTGAGGGCGAACACCGAGATCATACCGTAGAGTGCCGAGTCGATGTCGCCAAAAGCGGGGATGCCCAGCAGGATGATGACCGCGTCCATCAGCAGGCTGATCTGGCCAAAGCTGAAATGGGGGGCCTTGCGCTTGGCCGCGTGGATGAGAAAATCCGCGCCGCCGGTGGAGGAGTTTCGCATATAGATGATGGCCAGGCCCGCCCCCATCAAAATGCCGCTGAACACCGCCGCCAGAAGCCGGTTGCCCTCGTACACCGGGAAGAAGGGGAGGATGCCGTCGATGATGACGGTGCCGATGACCATGGTGCGCAGGCTTTTCAGTAGAAAGCGCCGCCCCAGAATGCGGAAGGTGCCCAGGATGATGGGCACGTTCAGCACCAGGGTCATGGTGCCGATGGGCAGCCCGGTGAGGAAGTTGATGATCAGGGCCAGGCCGCTGAGCCCGCCGGGGGCAAACCCGCCCTGGGAGGCAAAGGTGTACACGCCCACGCCGAACAAAAGGTTGCCGGCCAGGTCACAGCCGATGTCGAGCAAAAATTCCTTGCGTTTTTGGGTCAAAGAGATCCCCTCCTTTTGGATGCGTTTGCCCAAAGACTTCCGCCTTTGAGCGGTAATAAGAGAAAAACGGCCTTTTTGCCAAAAACGCTTTGCTCAAACGCTTTTTTTCAAAAGACCGTTATCTTTTCAAGTAGTTCTATTATACCATTTTGCAAAGCAAAATGGTATAATTGCGCATCAAAAGCCGGTTGCCGGGCGCTGCCCGGCGAGGCGGCAGGGGAACATGACTTCCCATTTATTTAGGATGGCCCGGCAGCGACCGCCGGGCAGACACAAAAAAGCGCCCCTGCACAGTGCGCACTGTGCAGGGGCGCCGTTATGAGCGATCAGCGTATCGCCGGGGAGGGATTACTCCTCTTCGGGGGCGTACAGCTTAACCAGCTTCTGCAGGTAAGCGTAGCGCTCCTTCGCCTTCTGGTCAGCCAGGTCGAACAGCTCTTCAGCACGCTCGGGGAAGGCCAGCTTCAGGCGGCTGTAACGGGTCTCATTGGAGATGAACTCCTTGTAGTCCGCGGTAGCAGCCTTGGAATCCAGGGTGAAGGGGTTCTTGCCTTCGGCCTTCTTGCGAGGATCGAAGCGGAACATGTTCCAGTAGCCAGCGGCCACGGCCTTCTTCATCTCGGCCTGGCAGTTGGTCATACCGCCCTTCACGCCGTGCATCTCGCAGGGAGCGTAGCCGATGACCAGAGAAGGACCATGGTAGCTCTCGGCCTCGGTCAGAGCCTTGATGGTCTGGTTCATGTCGGCGCCCATAGCGATCTGAGCAACGTATACGTAGCCGTAGCTCATGGCGATCTCGGACAGGCTCTTCTTGCCGATGGCCTTACCGGCAGCGGCGAACTGCGCTACCTGACCGATCTGGCTGGCCTTGGAAGCCTGGCCGCCGGTGTTGGAGTAGACCTCGGTGTCGAATACCATCACGTTGACATCCTCGCCGGAAGCCAGAACATGGTCCAGGCCGCCGAAGCCGATGTCGTAAGCCCAGCCGTCACCACCGAAGATCCAAACGCTCTTCTTGGACAGGTAGTTCTTCTTGGGCAGGATCTCCTTGCTGTACTGGCAGTCAGGATCGGCCTCCAGCTGAGCGATCAGCTTCTTGGTGGCCTCAGCGTTGGCCTTGCCGTCCTCGTAAGTAGCAAAGTACTCTTCGATGGCAGCGCGCTTGGCATCGCTGGTGGTCACTTCAGCCAGCTCGTGCAGCTTGGCAGCCAGAGACTCGCGGATGACCTTCTGGCCCAGGTACATGCCCAGACCGTGCTCGGCGTTGTCCTCGAACAGGCTGTTGGCCCAGGCGGGACCGAAGCCGGAGTCCTTGTTAACGGTGTAGGGAGAGGTAGCAGCGGGGCCGCCCCAGATGGAAGAACAGCCGGTGGCGTTGGAGATGTACATCCGCTCGCCGAACAGCTGGGTGATCAGACGGCCGTAAGCGGTCTCAGCACAGCCGGCGCAGCTGCCGGAGAACTCCAGCAGAGGCTGGTTGAACTGGCTGCCCTTTACGGTGGTCTCGGCCATCATGCCGTCCTTCTTGCGGATGTTCTCGACGCAGTAGTCGAAAGCAGCCTGCTGGTCGGCCTGGCTCTCCTGGGAAACCATGGTCAGAGCCTTGTTGGGAGCCGGGCAAACGTTGGCGCAAACGCCGCAGCCCATGCAGTCCAGCGGAGAAACGACCATAGCGAACTTGTAGTTTTCGCAGCCCTTGCCGGTCATCTTCTTGCTCTTCAGGGAAGCGGGAGCGTTGGCAACTTCTTCCTCGGTGAGAGCGAAGGGACGGATGGTGGCATGGGGGCAGACGTAGGAGCACTGGTTGCACTGGATGCAGTTGTCAGCGTTCCACTCGGGCACCATAACGGCGGTGCCGCGCTTCTCGTAAGCGGAAGCGCCCTGGGCGAACTGGCCGTCCACGTAGTCCACGAAGGCGGAAACAGGCAGGCTGTCGCCGTCCATCTTGGCAACGGGCTCCATCACGTTCTTGACCATGTTCACGGTCTCGGCGTTGCCGCTCAGCTCAGCGGGCTTGCGGTCGTCGGTGGCGTTGGCCCAGTCGGCGGGGATCTCTACCTTGTGGTAGGCGTCGAAGCCGGCGTCGATGGCCTTCCAGTTCATCTCAACGATGGCCTGGCCCTTCTTGGCGAAGCTCTTCTCGGCGGCCTGCTTCATGTACTTGATGGCGTCCTCACGGGGCAGCACATCAGCCAGAGCGAAGAAGGCGGACTGCAGGATGGTGTTGGTGCGCTTGCCCAGACCGATCTCAACAGCCTTGTCGATGGCGTTGATGGTGTACAGCTGGATGTTGTTGGCAGCGATGTAGCGCTTGGCCTCAGCGGGCATGTGCTGAGCCAGCTCTTCGTCGGTCCACTGGCAGTTGATCAGGAACACGCCGCCGGGCTTTACGTCGCGCACCATCTTGTAGCCCTTGATCACGTAGCTGGGGTTGTGGCAGGCCACGAAGTCAGCCTTGTTGATGTAGTAGGGGCTCTTGATGGGCTTGTCGCCGAAGCGCAGGTGGCTGATGGTCACGCCGCCGGTCTTCTTGGAGTCGTACTGGAAGTACGCCTGGATGTATTTGTCGGTGTGGTCACCGATGATCTTGGTGCTGTTCTTGTTGGCGCCAACGGTGCCGTCGCCGCCCAGACCCCAGAACTTGCACTCCTTGGTGCCTTCCGCGGCGGTGTTGGGAGCGGGCTTCTCTTCCAGGCTCAGGTTGGTCACGTCGTCCACGATGCCCAGGGTGAAGCGGTGCTTGGGAGCGTCCTTGGCCAGCTCGTCGTATACGGCGAACACGCTGGAGGGAGGAGTATCCTTGGAACCCAGACCGTAACGGCCGCCTACCACCAGAGCGTCGTTGCCAGCCTCACGCAGAGCGGCAACAACATCCAGGTACAGGGGCTCGCCCAGGCTGCCGGGCTCCTTGGTGCGGTCCAGCACAGCGATCTTCTTCGCGGTGGCGGGGATGGCAGCCAGCAGCTTGTCAGCAGCGAAGGGACGGTACAGGCGGACCTTCACCAGGCCGACCTTCTCGCCCTTGGCGGTCAGGTAGTCCACAACTTCCTCGGCAACGTCGCAGAAGGAGCCCATGGCTACGATCACGCGCTCAGCGTCGGCAGCGCCGTAGTAGTTGAACAGCTGGTAATCGGTGCCCAGCTTCTCGTTGACCTTGCCCATGTACTTCTCGACGATGGCAGGCAGAGCGTCGTAGTACTTGTTGCAGGCCTCACGATGCTGGAAGAAGATGTCGCCGTTCTCGTGAGAGCCGCGCATGGAGGGATGCTCGGGGTTCAGGGCATGAGCGCGGAACTCGTTGATGGCATCCCAGTTGACCATCTCGGCCAGGTCGGCGTAGTCCCACTTCTCGATCTTCTGGATCTCGTGAGAGGTGCGGAAGCCGTCGAAGAAGTTGATGAAGGGAACGCGGCCCTCGATGGCGGCCAGATGGGCCACGGCGGACAGGTCCATAACTTCCTGGGGGTTGGTCTCGGCCAGCATGGCGAAACCGGTCTGACGGCAGGCGTACACGTCGCTGTGGTCGCCGAAGATGTTCAGCGCATGGCTGGCCACACAGCGGGCAGACACGTGGAACACGCTGGGCAGCAGCTCGCCGGCGATCTTGTACATGTTGGGGATCATCAGCAGCAGGCCCTGAGAGGCGGTGAAGGTGCTGGTCATGGCACCGGCAGCCAGGCTGCCGTGTACGGCGCCGGCGGCGCCGGCCTCAGACTGCATCTCCATTACCTTTACCTGGGTGCCGAAGATGTTTTTGCGGCCAGCGGCGGACCACTGGTCAACGTAGTCAGCCATGGGGCTAGACGGGGTGATGGGGTAGATAGCAGCAACTTCGCTGAACGCATACGCTACGTGCGCGGCAGCGGTGTTGCCATCCATAGACTGTTTTGCTCTAGGCATGTTTCTTCCTCCATAACAAACTTAGTATTTAACGTCCTAGCCCCGTGGGTCGGGGAATGGGCGCTACTACTTAACTATATTCTAACAAATCAAAATGCCAAAGTAAACTGTTTTAAAGCAGCTTTTGGGGTGGATATGGTTTTTATTTCACAGTTTTTCGGCAGCGGCGGCCCCCGTGCTCATATTTTCGCCAAGATCATGTTCGGCACGCCCCGCCGCGCACGTTGACAATGGGCCCCGGTTCCTTTAATATTGTAACTGTGTGATGCAGGGCAGAAAACGGCTCTGCACCAGGCATTTTGATCAGATCCATGCGCAAAAAATATCCCACAAAAACAATGCGAAAAAGGAGTTTTGGTTATGGATACCCCGGGTCTTTTTCCCGGCTTTGAGACGGCCGGCATCGCGGCGGTGTGCCTTGTGGTGGTGCTGCTTGCGGTGACCGGCGGGCTTTTGGGCGGCTGGGCCGCCGCCAAAAAGGACGTGCGTCTGCCGGGCTGGCTGTCCCGCCTGCTGGCGCCGGCGGGCCTTGGCAACGACGAGCAGGTGACCGAGGAGGACCTGTTCGAGCTGGTGGACGACGCCGGTCAGCAGGAGCTGATCGACGCCGGGCAGAAGGCGATGATCACCAACATCTTCGACCTGCCCGAGCTGACCGCCGGCGACGTGATGACCCACCGCACCGACATCCACGCGGTGAACGAGCACGCCTGCTGCCGGGAGGCGGTGGAACTTGCCCGCACCACCGGCAACAGCCGGCTGCCGGTGTACCGCAAGAGCATCGACGACGTGACCGGCATCTTGTACATCAAGGATCTGCTGCGCTTGTTCGACGACCCCCAGGTGCTGGAAAAGCCGGTGAAGGAATTTGCCCGCCCGGCTATGTACGTGCCGGAGAGCCGCCCCGCCGCCGAGCTTTTGATGGATTTTAAAAAGCAGCACACCATGATCGCCATCGTGGTGGACGAGTACGGCGGCACCGCCGGGCTGGTGGCCATGGAGGACGTGCTGGAGGAGATCGTGGGCGACATCCAGGACGAATACGACCGGGAAGAGGCAGACCTGGTGGCCTGCGGCGAGGGCTTTACCGCCGACGGCGCGCTGGACCTGGAAGACATTTTTGCCGCCTTCGGCATGGAGTGCCCCGCGCTGGACGAGAACGAGGAACCGGACACTCTGGGCGGCCTGATCACCGACAAGCTGGGCCGCATCCCCCAAACCGGCGAGGCAGCCTTTGTGGAATGGGGCGGGCTGCGCTTTGACGTGCTGGACGTGAAAGACCGGCGCATCCACCGGGTGAAATGCACCCGCTGCGCGCCGGAGCAGGCGGCCGGTGCTGCCGCCGAAGAGTAAGGAGGGCTGGACAAGATGGGACATTTTGAGACCAAACTGCATTCCCAGACGATCTTTGAGGGCCGGGTGGTCACCCTGACCGTGGACCGGGTGAAGCTGGAAAACGGCCATACCTCCACCCGGGAGGTGGTGCACCACCGGGGCGGGGCCTGCGTGGCCCCCCTCACCGACGACGGCCAGGTGTACCTGGTGCGGCAGTTCCGCTACGCGCTGAACGAGGAGCTGTGGGAGCTGCCCGCCGGCAAGCTGGAGCCGGGGGAGGATCCCTTTGCATCGGTGCAGCGGGAGCTGGGCGAGGAGTGCGGCCTGACCGCCGACCGGTATGTGGACCTGGGGCCGGTGTATCCCACGGTGGGCTATTGCAGCGAGATCATCTACTGCTGGGCCGCCACCGGGCTGCACCCCTGCGACATGCACCTGGACGAGGACGAGTTTTTGACCCCCGTGAAGATGCCCCTGGACCAGGCGGTGGAGATGGTGCTGTCCGGCGAGATCCGGGACGGCAAGACCGTGGCCTGTCTGCTGAAGATCAAGGCCCTGAAAGAGGCCGGCCGGCTGTAAGCGGCGATTTTTAAACAACAACGTCAAAACGACTTTAAAAATTTTGTCCCACGCCACGGGCATGTACCGGGGCGCGGGACACCTTGACAGAAAAAAGCCCTGATTTTGTGTGCTTTGTGCGCAAAATCAGGGCTTTTTTCGCCGGAAAAGGGTACTGGGGGAAACCAATAAGCATCCCCTGTGCCTTGCACAGGGCGTGCGTTTGGTGTCCCTCAGAACATTTTACATAATGGCTTGCCCCTGAAGATACAGAGCGGCATAGCAGCACAGGGCCAGCAGGATCACCGCCAGCAGCCCGGCGCGCACCGGCTTTGGCCGCACCCGGGCCAGCAGCAGAAACAGCGGCAGACAGCCCAGCAGATAGCGGGGCCCGCTGATGAGCCAGCCCGCCAGGTAGCTCATGCCCAGATACGCCCCGCCCCAGATGAGCCACTCGGTGCGCGCGCCGGTGAACAGGCCCCAGAACAGCGCCGCCAGCACCACGAAATACAGCCCGATCTGGGGCCAGTAGATGAAATTGGCCAGGCCGGGGTGTTCCACCGCCAGCCGCCAGTGCTGGGCCAGGTTTTCCCCGATCCAGCGGGTGGTCTGGTACCAGGGCGGGGCGGCCTCAAAGGCCAGAAAGCGGAAGGGGTCGCCAAACAGCGCCCAGTTGCAGGCAAGATACACGCCCCACCCCGCCGGGAGCAGGGCAAGGCCCAGGCTTTTGGGTCCTTGTTTTTCCTCTTTGCGGGCCTGCATCCACAGCCAGAGCACCGGCAGCAGAAGCACCAGCCCCTGGGTGCGGCAGAGGGCCGCCAGGCCGCCCAGCAGCCCCGCCGTGAGCCAGCGGCCCCGCACCGCCCGGCAGACACAGCCCAGGCAGAGCAGCAGAAACAGGCTCTCGGTGTAGACCCCCATGCCGAAAAAGGCAAAGGGATACGCCGCCAGAAAGGCCGGCGCCCACACCGCCTGGCTGCGGGGGAAAAACCATCCCGCCAGCCGCAGCAGCAGGACGCCGCAGCCGCCCCAGCACAGCTGGCTCACCAGCAGCCCGGCCAGGGCGGTGTTGCCCAGGGTGAACAGTCGGGCCAGACGGATCAGCCAGGGGTAAAGGGGATAGAACACGATCCATTTTGCGTCCTCGCCGCTGGCCGCATAGCCGTTTTCGGCGATGAATAAGTAGTGGGGACTGTCTCCCGCCTGGGTGAACCGCTGCCAGAAATGGCTCAGAAAAGCGGGCAGGCCGCCGGGCTGGTTCAGGGTGAGCCAGGCAAAAAACAGCACCGCCCATTGCAGCGCCAGCACGGCAAAAAAGGCCCCGGCGTATTCGGCAGGGGAAAAGCGGGCCGGACGGTGCAGCGGGTCCTCCCGGGAAAGGCCGCCAGGCAGGGCGGCGGGCAGCCAGCCCATCCGGGCAAGGCACCGCAGGGCCAGCAGCGCCACGAACAGGATCATGCCGCCGCCGCCCAGATGTCCCACGATCTCGGCCATTCCGTCTCCTCCTTTTTCGGGCCGGTCAGCGCACCGCCAGGTACGCCGCCCCGTAAAAATTGAACAGCACCGCCGCCAGCAGCAGCCCCCGGGCGGCCGGCCCGGCCTCCCAGCGGCGGCGGACGAAAAACAGCAGCACGAAGGGGAGGGTATCCACCAGATACCGGGCCCCGAACTGCCAGCCCCCTAAGGTCCGGTGCAGGCACAGGAACACCACGCTGGCCAGCCAGCAGGCCGCCAGAACGCCGTCCCGCCAAGAAAGGCTGCCCTTTTTGGCAGCCCGCACCATGGCGGCGCACCAGAGCAGCAGGATCGGATCCGCCAGCAGGGGTAGGAAACCGTTGAACACCGGGAAGGACAGGTCCAGCGTTTCGGTGAGGGTCACCGGCCGCAGCAGGTTTTTCAGGTTGGGCCACAGATAGGCCAAGCTGAACTGGCCGTTCTCCGCCCGCATGAATTCCGGCAGATAGTTGTGGCCGAACTCCAGCGGCGAGCCAAAGCGCATCCAGTTGTACCAGCCCAGCGCCAGCGCCACCAGGCAGGGCAGCGCCCCCGCCGCCGCAAGATGGGCCCAGCGCTTTTGGGTGAGGGCCCCATACACCGGCCGCAGGAACAGCAGCACCGCCAGCAGCGCCGAAAAGGGCCGGCAGCCCACCGCCAGGGCCAGCAGGAAAAACGCCGGCACATCCCGCCCTGCCAGCCAGAAAAAACAGCCCCACACACAGAAGGCCAGCGCCAGCACCTGGGCGATCATCCAGACGCCGCCGCTGGTGCACAGCCAGAAGGTGTTGCTGCCCAGGGTGACGAAGAGGGCAAAAAAGGCGCAGGTCTCGGGAGTCTTGCCGCTGCGCCAGAACAGCAGATAGACCCCGGCGGCGGCAAACAGGCCGTACACCGCCGCCAGCAGGTTGGAGGGCACCGCGCCGCCCCAGGCCGCCCAGGGCAGCGCCAGCAGCGAGGGCACCGGCGGGAAGGAGAGGTAATACTCCCCCTGGTAGACCGCCAGCTCCAACCAGGGGTAGGCTTCGCCGTTCTGGATGGCGGCGCTGCCTTCCAGCCAGTTTTTGGCCTGTAAAAGATAGCTGTCGTAGGGGTTCTGCGCCAGCAGGGTGCCCCCCGCCAGCGAGTGGAACAGCAGGATGGCCAGGGCAAACAGGGCAAGGCATCCCGCCAAACTGGCGGCGTGGTACCGGTCAAACCGTGGTTTTTGCAGCGCCATTCCCCCAAAACACCCCTCTTTTTTGTCATAATAAAATGCGATTATACAAAAAGTATTTAAAATGATCCAAGGGCCAGGATTTTATACCGGCCACGTTTCCTTTTGATTATACCGGTTCTGCCCGCCGCCGTCAAAACCAGTTTGATTTCATCAAAAAGCCCCAAGGCATTAGCCGAGTCCGGGTAATGCCTTGGGGCTTTTGCTCGTTTATGATCTTGCCGTCTGCTGCTGCCCGGCGGTGAGCCAAAGGCGGGTGGCCAGGCCCTGATCGTCCAGCTGCATCCAGAGATGCCAGCGCCGGCCCTCCGGGCCGTCCTCCAGCAGCAGCCGGGCCTGGCGGCTGCCGTCCTCCGCCAGGGTGTAGATCAGATCGTCGCCCGAGCAGCCGTATCCCTGGATGGTGATCTGAATGTCCTCCGGTGCAAGGCCCGGGCCCCAGCCCGCCGCCAGCAGGTCCCGGGCAAAGCGGTACTCGCTGCCGCCGCCCCGCTGCTGGCGCAGGGTGTAAGCGTCCAGCTGCTGGATGACCCCGTTTTGGTAGAGGGCCAGGTTGGCCCGGTAGCTCAGGTACTGGGGCTGGCAGAGGCAGAGGGCCGCGAACAGCCCCGCCGCCAGGAACACCGCCCGGCGCACCAGGGGAAAGGGCTTGAACAGCCGCAGGATGGCCAGCAGGCTGCACAGGGCCAGCACCAGCATGGCCCAGCTGGAGAGCACCCGCCGGTCGGTGAAGCCGAACCGGGAAACATACAGGGCCATCTTGGCGGCGCTCACCACCGCAAACAGCAGGTTGGCCCCCATCAGGGCGGTGAGCAGCCCCCGCAGCACCCCGTTCAGCCCGCCTTTCACCAGCGCTGCCGCCACCACCAGCAGGGCAAAGTTCAGCACCACCACGCAGCACAGTTGGAAAAAGCCCTGCCGGGCATACTCGGCGGCGGTGAACCCGACGGGCAGCCGGCCCCAAAACGCCCCGAACAGATACCCCGCCTGCACCGCGAAAAACGCCAGATACAACACGCAGAAGGCCCCAAGGCCCAGGGTGAGGGCGCGTTTGGACAAGCAGCGGTTTTGTTCCACCGTGTTGAGCCACCGGGCTTGTTTTTCCGGGTCCGGCGTTTGGCGCAGCACGCTGCCCAGCGCCCCGTACAGATACGCCCCCACCGGCAGCGAGAGGATAAAATAAACCAAATTCAGCTCCCGCCACTGGGGCAGGGCGATGCCCCGCAGCAGGTCTTCCAGCAGGCGGGCGAAGCCCTGGTCCGCCCCGGTCAGCAGCGCCAGCGCCAGGCAGAACAGCGGCACCAGGATGCACATCACCGCCAGAGCGCCCATCACATCCCGCTTTTCCCTGGCTTTCGGCCGCCGGGCCCAGCCGGTGCGGAGGCTGTGCCAGATCACCTGGATGCGCAGGAAAAACCAGCGGAAGGGCCGGCCCAGCAGCGCAGCGGCCGCATCCACCAGAGCAAAGGGTCCGGTCTGCCCGCCGGTGAGCAGGCCCGCCCGGCAGACCAGCCAGTACATGGCCGTCAGGTGTAGCGCAAAGACCTCCCAGCCGTAGAAGCCGTAGTAGTAATCTCCCTGCCAGTAGCCCGCGCCCCGCACCAGCGGGCGCAGCACCAGCAGATCCGCCAGCAGCAGGGCGGCAAAGCCCAGCCACCAGAAACTCTCCCGGGGGGCAGGGCGTTTTGCCCGGCGCAGGAACCACTCTGCTCCGCCGAAAAAGGCAAGGCAGAACACCCCCAGCATCGCCGGGTGCATCGTGCCCATATACCAGTCCCGGAAGGGCAGCAGGGGGGCGCCCAGCCAAAAGCCGCAGACGTAAAACCAGCCCAGCGCATAGCTGTACAGCGCCGCCGCCAGCTGGGGCCGGGCGACGTGGAAGGCCGGGGCGTCCGGTTCGCCGCTGTTCGGGGCCGCCGTTTTATCCGGCTGGGGCTGGGTCGCGGCGGGCCGCAGGATGTCCTGTTTGTTCGGTTCCATGGTTTTCCCTCCATTTTCTTCGTGGTTTTTCCCGTGCCGCCGGCGCTAAAAACGCCGTTTTAGGTGCAGGAAAGCAAGGGGGGCGGGGTTCGCCCTCCACATGTTTTTTTTCGTTTTATCCGTTCTGTTGTTACCGGTCCTCTTTTTCGGCGGGCTGGCTGCCGTCTGCTTCCTCGTCCGGCCGGTATTCCAAAAGGTCGGCGGGCTGGCAGTCCAGCGCTTTGCACAGCGCTTCCAGCGTGGAAAAGCGCACCGCCTTGGCCTTATTGTTTTTTAAGATGGACAGGTTGGCCGGGGTGATGCCCACCCGCTCGGCCAGTTCGCCCGCGCTGATCTTGCGCCGGGCCATCACCACGTCCAGATTGATGATAATGGGCATAGCGGGCCTCCTTACACCGTCAGATCCAGCTCGTTCTGCATGGCGCAGGCCCGCTGGAACACGTTTTTGACGATGCGCAGGATCAGCGCCATGAACGCCGCCGCCACCATCACCAGCAGATAGGGCAGGTAATAGGCGGCGCTGGCCAGGCAGATGAGCGCCACCGCCCAGCAGCACCAGCTGAGCGCCCGCAGGCAGGCCACGTTTTGTTCCACGAACACCTGCTCCTTTTGCAGGTTCGCCAGCAGCCGGTACAGATGGTACAGCGCCAGATACGCCGGGATGCTGGCGGCGTACAGCGTGGTCAAAAACAGCCACTGATAGGGCAGCTCCACCGCAAGCCGGTAGCGGGTCCAGCTCAAAAACCAGTTCACCAGCCACCAGCCTGCCACGTCACAGCCCACCAGGGCGGCGAAAAACACCTTCACCAGCAGCTGGGACAGCGCCAGGCTGTTTTTCTCTTTCCACATGTCGTTCTCCCTCCAAAGGCGGCCCTATTCTGCCGGGGCCCGCCGTTTTGTCTGCCTTTACTGTACCACAGGAATTATTGAATTTCAAGTATTTTTTATTGTTTTTCGATATATTTTTGTTGTTTTTCGTTTTTCGTAAAACTTGTTCCATGTGGAACAACCCAGATTTTGGCAAAAAAGGGGGAGCCGCGGAAAAGCCGAGGCCGGCTAAGGCGTCTCCCCTTTTGTTTTATAAAAACGATGTTACAGCCGGATCACCTGGTCGAACAGAGACAGCATCTCGTCGCTGGTGTCGTGGGTGATCACCAGGATGATGCCGCACTGGGAATGCAGGATGTAGTTCATCACCCGCAGGGCGATGGCCTCGTCCAGGTTGGCCGTGGGCTCATCCAGGATCAGCACGTCCGCCTTGTGGGTCAGGGCACGGGCGATCACCAGCCGCTGTTTCTGCCCGCCGGAAACGCCCTCCCGGTTGGTGAGCAACAGATCCTCCGCGCCAAACAGCTGCCCGATCTCCAGGCTTTCCAAAAGATCCTGCCAGTCCTCGGTGGTCTCCGCCTGGCCCAGGGCCACGTTTTCCTTGGCGGAAAGGTTGAACAGATAGGGCTGCTGGGAGACATACTGCACCCGGTAGGAAAGTTCCTCCCGGGGGATCTCGCGGCCGGTTTCATCCAGCATCCGCACCGCGCCCCCATCGCCTTGCAGCATACCGGACAAGAGTTTCGCCAGCGTGGATTTGCCGATGCCGCTTTTGCCCACGATGGCATAGCGCTTGCCGTACTCCAGGCGAAGATCCAGGTTTTTCAGCACCGGGTGCTGGGGGTCATAGGAAAAGCTCAGGTCTTCCGCCAGCAGCGCCTGTACATGGCCGGTGGGGAGCTGCTTTGCCTGGTAATTCGTTTCGTCCGCTTCCTCCAGCACCAGCTTTTTGGCGGACTGGATCTGGCCCACCTCGCCGGACAGCTGGCTCACCGGGCCGACGATGGAATTCATCAGCTGGGTCACGGCGATCAGCGCGCCGATGGTGCTTTCGCCCTGCAGGCAAAGATAGCCGCAATAGGCCATGATGGCCACAAAGGACAAGGTGCTCACCGAAGCGGAAAACACATTGTTGAAGGAGAGCCACATCTTATTCTGCAAACGGGCCTGCTCGTTTGCCTGGTTGAACCGTTCGTGCCGGGACAGAAAGAAGGGGAAGGCAAAGTAAGTACGGATCTCCTGCAGGCCGCTGAAAGAATCCTGCACAAACCCCAGATAGGACTGGGAGGCGGCTTTATAGGCCTGCGTGCTTTTTTGCAGTTTCGTTTGGAACAGGACCGGGATGACAAAGGGCAGGATGATGCTGATGGCCACCACCACGGCGATCTTCCAGTTCAAATAGATGATGCTCAGGGTGGACAGCAGCAGGCGGGTGATGTCGTATGCGATGTAGGCGATGTTGGTGTAATAGTGGGTGTACAGCAGGTCCATGTCGGTGGAAAAGGAGGACAGATCCATCGAAGCGGGGTCGGCGGTGTACAGGACCTTTTTGTACCGGCGGTCTTTTTGCAGGGTCAGCTCCCGTTTGCTGTACAGATTCAGCAGGTATTTGCTGGCCATGCCCATGCAGAACTCGAACACCATCAAAAGGAGGGTCACCAGCAGGGTCTTGAAAAACAGGCTGCCGTTCTGCGCCGTGACGGAATCCACGATATCCATCATCAGGAACGCCAGCGCAATATTGATGGTGCCGTATAAGATCATCGCCAGCCAAACGACGCCCAGCAGGTCCTTGTGCTGGATCGTTTTGAAAACGCTCATCGAAAACCACTCCTTCTTGTTCTGCACGTTTTTGGCACTCTTATGCCGCCGGGGCGGTATTTATTCATTCTGCCAAATCTTCTTTTGTTTCGTGCATCATTTATATAAATAATACACTAACTTTATGCTACTTTCAAGCGTTTTTCTGCAATGTTTACAAGTTTTGGTTTGATTTTCGGTCACAGCGTTTTTTGTGTTTTCCGCTCAGTTACACCTGACCAGGATAGGCGAAAAAATGGCAGTTTGAGGAAAATCGTGGTTTCTCTGCTTTTGTGGGTTTTGCGTATTTGGCTCATAAACAAAATGGTGTTTGTCGTGAGCTGGCAGAATTTTTTATCAAACAAAAAATCAGTCCATTGGACTCCAATGAAAGGAAAAATGATTTCTGAAAAGCCGAAAAGAGGCCGCCGCAAACGAATGTTTGCGGCGGCCCTTACGTCCACACAGGGAAATGTTATTCAGAACAGGGGAGAGGGCTTATTCCTCGTCGTCCGCTGCCGGTTCTTCGGCCTGGGCGGCTTCTTCCGCGGCCAGGGCGGCCAGCTCCTCATCGGTGAGGGCCTCTTCCGGCTCGTTTTCCGGTTTTGCCACCTCTTCCTCTTCGGAACGCTCGGTGCGGGCCACGGTGACCACCCGGTCGCCCTCGTCCAGGCGCATCACCCGCACGCCGCTGCCGTAGCGGCTCTGCACGTTGATGTCCTCGGCGTGCATCCGGATGATGACGCCCTCCTGGCTGATGAGGATGATGTCGTCCTCGTCCTCCAGCACCTTGATACCGGCCACCTGGCCCTTGCCGTAGTTGCGGATGCCCTTCCCGCCGCGGCTCTGGATGCGGTAGTCGTCGATGCGGCTGCGGCGGCCCTTGCCGTTTTCGGTGACGGTGAACACGGTGGCGCCGGGCTTGACCACGCCAACGCCCACCACATAGTCGCCTTCCTGCAGGCGGATGGCACGCACGCCATGGCCCAGGCGGCCCATGCTGCGGGCGTCCTGCTCGTTGAAGCGGATGGCCAGTCCGTCGTGGGTGGCCACGATCAGCTCGTCGCTGCCGGTGGTGATCTGGGTCCAGGCCAGGCTGTCGCCCTCATACATGCTCACCGCCAGCAGGCCGTTTTTGCGGATGTTGGCGTAAGCCTCGATGGGGGTGCGCTTGATGACGCCCTGCCGGGTGACCATGACCAGGTAGCCCTGGGCGTTTTCGGCGGGCATGCGCAGCATGCTGGTGACCTTTTCGCCGTCCTGCAACGGCAGCAGGTTGACGATGTTGGTGCCCCGGGATGCCCGGCTGCCCTCGTAGATCTGGTAGCCCTTGAGCCGGTAGACCCGGCCCTGGTCGGTGACGAAGAGCACGAAGTCGTGGGTGGAGCCGATGAACAGCTCTTCCACAAAGTCCTCGTCCTTGTGGGACAGGCCGGAGATGCCCCGGCCGCCCCGCTTCTGCACCTGGTAGGTGTCCTGGGGCTGGCGCTTGATATAGCCCTCATGGGTGAGAGTAAACACGCATTCCTCCACCGGGATCAGGTCCTCGATGTCCACCTCGCCGGACACATGGGCGATCTCGGTGCGGCGGTCGTCGCCGTATTTTTCCTTCAGGGCGGTCAGCTCGTCCTTCACGATGCCATAGACCTTGTCGTCGCTGGCCAGGATGGCCCGCCACTCGTCGATCTTGCCGTGCAGCTCGTCCAGCTCGCTCTCGATCTTCAGAATTTCCAGACCGGCCAGCTGGCCCAGGCGGAAGGCGCAGATGGCGGCCGCCTGGGGCTCGTCAAAACCGAACCGCTCCATGATGGCGGTCTTTGCCTCGGCCTGGCCGCCCTTACAGCCCCGGATGGTGGCGATGATCTCGTCCACGATGTCGGTGGCCCGTTTCAGGCCTTCCAGGATATGGGCCCGCTCCTCGGCCTTTTTCAGGTCGAAGGCGGTGCGCCGGCGCACCACCTGGGCCTGGAAGGTGATATACCGGTCCAGCATGGTCTTGAGGGTCATGACCTTGGGCACGCCGCCGTCCAGCGCCAGCAGGATCACGCCCACGGTGTCCTGCAGCTGGGTGTAGCGGTACAGCTGGTTCAGCACCACCTGGGGGTTGGCGTCCTTTTTCAGCTCGATGACGATGCGCATGCCGTGCCGGTTGGACTCGTCGTTCAAATCGCTGATGCCCTCGATGCGCTTGTCCTTCACCAGGTCCGCGATGTTCTCGATCAGGCGGGCCTTATTGACCATATAGGGGATCTCGGTGACGATGATCTGGAACCGACCGTTCTTTTTCTCCTCGATCTCGGCCCGGCCCCGCAGGGTGATCTTGCCCCGGCCGGTGGCGTAGGCGGCCCGGATGCCGCTGCGGCCCATGATGATGCCGCCGGTGGGGAAGTCCGGGCCTTTGATGAATTCCATCAGGCCGGCCAGGTCGATCTCCGGGTCGTCGATGAGGGCGATGGCGCCGTCGATCACCTCCCGCAGATTGTGGGGCGGGATGTTGGTGGCCATGCCCACGGCGATGCCGGTGGAACCGTTCAC
>CASEVW010000152.1 GCA_949291395.1 uncultured Oscillospiraceae bacterium
CCAGCAGGATGCGCCCGCTGCGGGGCGCGCTTTGTGCCATCAAGCCTTCGGCGGCCCACTCCGCCGCCAGCAGCAGCACACCGCCCGCCATCAGGCCGCCTGTCGGGATAACGCAGCCCAGCGGGCCCTGGGCCTTTGCCTGCTCCATGGCGGGCACCAGCAGGTTGAACACGCTGCCCGCCAGCATGATGCCCGCCGCCAGCCCCAGCACCACCCGCCGGGACAGGCCGGATTGGCCGTGCCCCACAAAAAATACCAAACCTGCCCCCAGTATGGTGCACAAACAGGGGAACAGGGTCATCGCCGCCGCTGCAAAGATCTGCTGCATCGGTCACTCCCCCCTTTCCCCTCATTCTATGCACCGGGGAGGGCCTGGGTGACCAAAACGGCCTTTTTCGTTTCACCGAGTCCCGGTTACCCGGCCTCGGCTTTTCAACACTTTCCACTTTTTTGTGTTGAAAACCCAGGGAAAACTGCCCCCGCCGCAAAAAATCAGGAGCGGCGGGGGGCAGTTGTGTTTTTAAAAACGATTCTCAAAAAAGGAAAATGCCTTTGCTTTTTGCTGATACAAAGCCATTTTTGCCCGGGTTTCTCTGGCGAGAAAGTTTTCCACACCGGCGCTGAAAACCCAATGTTGAAAACCTGTCGAAAACCGTGGAATACTTTTTGTATACCGGTTGAAAAGTATTCCAATGCGGTGATTTTTCCACAAAACCGGCCAAAAAGTCGGTCTTACTCCCCGGCTAGATCCCCCCGGGTGGCCAGCCAATAGGCCCCCATGCTCTGGCCCGGCGTGCCGGTCACTTCCTCGGCCAGATAATCCGCCAGATCCCCCGGCTGCCAGGCCCGGGCCGCCGCCTCGCTGGCAAATTCCACCTCCGCATAGAAAAATTCGCCGGGCTGGCCCGCGTCCACCTGGTTCACCTCCAGCACCAGGCCCCCTTCCAGCGGGTAGCGGCGCTGCTGCTTTTCGATCAGCGGCCGGGCGATGAAAGCCTCCAGCCGCCGGAACAGTGCCGGGTCGATCTCGGTCTCGATCTCTTCCCTCGCCAGGCCGTCGGCGCTGGGCTTGCCTTTAAAGCAGAGGATGTACTCGGTTTTGCCGCCGCTTTCCTCGCTGCGGATGCGCACGGTGGGCTGCACGGTGATGTAGCCCTGCCGCATGATGATGGTCTTTTCCGGCTGGCGGCCCTGGGGCCAGCCCGTTACCAGCCATTTGCGTTCGATCTCCATGGTGTTTTGTCTCCTTTTCGGGTGGTTTTTCGGCGGCCGGCAGGCAGGATTTTTCCCGCAGCCCTTGCCGCAGACCCACAAAACCAGTATACTTAAAGTAAGAGATTTTTGCATGGGGCATTTGCCCCGTATTCTTTGGTATTATAGAGCATTTTGCCCAGAAAGGAAAGTTCCCATGAAACAAAGCCGCGCCTATCCCGTTTACACCGTCACCAAAAAAGCCGAAAGCAGCATCCTGAACGGCCACCCCTGGGTCTATATGGACGAGCTGACCGCCGTGCCCGACACCGAGCCGGAAAACGGCGCTTTGGTGGACGTGGTCAGCGGCAAGGGCCGGTATCTGGGCACGGGCTTTTTGAGCCTGGAAAGCAAGATCCGCATCCGACTGATCAGCCGCAACGCCAACGACACCTTCGACGAAGCCTTTTGGCGCCGGCGGGTGGAATACGCCTGGGCCTACCGCAAAACGGTACTGGGCGAAGAGGACCTTGCCTGCTGCCGGGTCATCTTTGGCGAGGCGGACCAGTTCCCCGGCCTGACCGTGGACCGCTTTGGGGATGTGCTGGTCACCCAGACCCTCTCCTACGGCATGGAGCAGCGCAAGGCGATGCTCTTCCCCCTTTTGGTGGACGTACTGCGCAAGGACGGCCAGACCATCCGGGGCATTTACGAGCGCAACGACGTGGCCCTGCGGGCCCGGGAGGGCCTTGCGGAAAACAAAGGCTGGTTTGTCCTGGCCGGCGAGGAACATCCCGCCTCCACCCAGACCGAGATCTGCGAAAACGGCGTGTACTACACCGTGGATTTTGAAAACGGCCAGAAGACCGGCTTTTTCCTGGACCAGAAGTACAACCGCCGGGCGGTGGCCAAGCTGGCAAAGGGCAAGCGGGTGCTGGACTGCTTCACCCACACCGGCAGCTTTGCGCTGAACGCCGCCTTTGGCGGGGCCGCCCACGTGACCGCCGTGGACGTGAGCCAGTCCGCCGTGGACATGGCCCAGGCCAACGCCCGGCGCAACGGCCTGGCGGACCGGATGGATTTTGTCTGCACCGACGTGTTCGATCTGCTGCCCAGCCTGGAGGGCAAGCACGACTATGATTTTATCATCCTGGACCCGCCCGCCTTCACCAAGGCCCGCCGCACCGCTCCCAACGCCATGCGGGGCTATAAGGAGATCAACTACCGGGCCATGAAGCTGCTGCCCCGTGGCGGCTACCTGGCCACCGCCAGCTGCAGCCACTTTGCCACCGAGGAGATGTTCGTCAAGATGCTGAAAAGCGCCGCGGCGGATGCCGGGCGGCAGCTGCGCCAGATCGAGGTGCGCCAGCAGGCCCCGGACCACCCCATCCTGTGGAACGTGGAGGAGACCAACTACCTGAAATTCTTCCTGTTCCAGGTGATCTGACCCTTTGCACACCAAAACAGCGCCCTTTCGGGCGCTGTTTTTTGCATTTTTTGACCCTTTACAGACTGATTTTGTTCTCTCTCTTGACAAGCCGCCGAAATTGTAGTATCGTGTTATCGCTTGTGAAGCTATCCAAAGAATCAGCTTCAAGACCAACGAAAATAGGAGGAATTCACCAATGAAATGCCCGAAATGCGGCACCAAGTACAACGGTGCTGCCTGCCCCAACTGCGGCGCGGAACAGCCCGCTAAGAAAAAGGGCGGCTGCCTGAAATGGGTCGCCATCGTCGTTGTGGCCCTGATCATCCTGATCGTCGCCCTCAGCAGCGGCGGCAGCAGCAACAGCCCCAGCAGCTCCGCCAGCCAGAGCACCAGCACCTCCCAGGCACAGAGTGAGGCCAGCGCCAGCAGCAGTGCTCCCGCCTCGTCCGCCCCGGCCAGCCAGCCCGCCAGCGAAAGCGCCGGCGCGGCCGATGGCAATGTGACCACCGGCCAGAAGAACGCCCTGGACAAGGCTGAAAGCTACCTGTCCATCATGGCTTTCTCCCGCAGCGGCCTGATCAGCCAGCTGGAGTTTGAGGGCTTCACCACCGAGGAAGCCGAATACGCCGTGGACAACATTGAAGTAGACTGGAACGAGCAGGCCGTGAAGAAGGCCGAGAGCTATCTTTCCACCTCCGCCTTCTCCCGCAGCGGTTTGATCAAGCAGCTGGAGTTTGAGGGCTTCGCCACCGAGGAAGCCGAATACGGCGTGGACAACATCGAGGTGGACTGGAACGAGCAGGCCGCCAAGAAGGCTGAAAGCTATCTGTCCACCATGTCCTTCTCCCGCAGCGCCCTGATCGACCAGCTGGTGTTTGAAGGTTTCACCACCGAGGAGGCCGAGTACGGCGCCCAGGCCAACGGCTATTGATCCAACAGCCCGCATTATCCAATGATCCATCAAAAACGGCCCCGGAACATTCCGGGGCCGTTTTTTACTGCTTTTTGCCTTTCTCTTGCTCGTGTTTATGGGTGGTCAGCTTTTCCTTGTTCAGCATGCCGCCGAACACCGTCATGAATAGGATCTTGATGTCCAGCCACACCGACCAGTTTTCGATGTACCAGATGTCGCACTTGATGCGCCCCTCGATGGAGGTGTCGCCCCGGAAGCCGTTCACCTGGGCCCAGCCGGTGATGCCCGGCCGCACCTGGTGCTTGACCATGTACAGGGGCACCGTCTCCTTGAACTGCTCCACAAAATGGGGGATCTCCGGCCGGGGGCCGATCAGGCTCATATCCCCTTTCAGCACGTTGAAAAACTGGGGCAGTTCGTCGATGCTGGTCTTGCGGATAAAGCTGCCGAAGGCCGTTTTCCGGGGGTCCTCGTTCTGGGTCCAGCCGGTGTCCTGGTCGGCGTTCACCCGCATGCTGCGGAATTTGTACATGGTGAAATGCTTTTTGTTCAGGCCCACCCGCTCCTGCCGGAAGAGGATCGGCCCCGGGCTGGACAGGCGCACCCCGATGGCGGCAATGAGCATCACCGGGCTGGTGAGCAGGATCAGCACCAGGCTGCCCAAAATGTCCATGCCCCGCTTGAGGGCGGAATTGAGCATGTTGTCCAGCGGGGTGGTGCGGATGTTGATCAGCTTCACGTCCCCGATCACGTCCACCGTGGGGCGGGTGGGGATAAAGTCGTTGTAAAAGGGGATGATGCTGATCTTGGTGCCCTGCTTTTCACAGGAGGCGATCACCTTGTCCATAAAATGGCTCTCGTGGGGCTCCAGGGCGATGACCACCTCGTCCACCTCCGGGCCGCTGAGCAGCCGGGGCAGGTCCTCATACCGGCCCAGCCGCTGGCCGATGCCCTCCTTTTCGGTGGCGGCCACGTAGCCCATCACATGAAAGCCGTATTGGGGGTTGCGGTGCAGCCCGTCCACATACTGCTGGGCCAGGCGGCCGTTGCCCACGATAAGCACGTGCTTTAAGTTGTAGCCCAGCATCCGGAAGTGCCGCAGAAAACGCCGCAGCGCCACCCGCTTGGCCACCACCAACAGGGTGGAGAACACATAGAACAGCACCAGCACGCCACGGGAAAAATCCACCGCCCGCACCAGATACAGCACCATGCCGATGATGAGGATGCCCAAAAGGTTCGCTTTCATCAGGGCAACGGTCTCGTCCAGCAGGGTGCGGAACCGGAAGGAACCGTACAGCCGGAAGGCGTAATAGATGGCCGCCATCACCACGGCGTAAAACACGCCGGCCAAAATGGTGCCGGAACGCAGCAGCAGGACCGCCGGGTTTTGCAGGTTGTCCCGATAGACCCCCAGCCACAGCCATACTGCCAGCAGATAGGCGATGAAGATCAGGCCGACGTCCAGCAGGCAGTTGCAGATATTCAAAAGTCGCTGATTTTTTCGGATCATAACAAGGCAAAGCCTCCCTTTTCAAACAGGCTCGTTCCACCCCTGGATCGATCTCCGGGGCTGGATCATCTTGTTCCCGTTCCGCGCCCAGGCACACATGGCCGGGCAGGTCGGGGCAAAACAGGCATATCCTTATTATAATCAAACGGGGCGAAAAGTCCACTTTTTTGTCACAAGCGGCAGCGCAAAAAGGGCCCCTTGCCGACGGCAAGGGGCCCTTTGGGGTACGGAGTTTAGTCGATCACGGTCTGGGTGCGGCCGATGCTCACCGACGCCGCGGTGATCTTTTTCCAGGTGTTGCAGCCGCAGATGCCGTCCGCGGTCAGGCCCACCCGGCGCTGGTAGGCCCGCAGGGCGGTCTCGGTATTGGGGCCGAACTTGCCGTCCAGGGTGCGGGTGCTGTAGCCCATGGCATTCAGGGCGTCCTGCAGGATCAGCACATAGGTGCTCACGCTGCCCCGCCGCACAGTGGGATAGCCCGCCGTGGTGCCGCTGCAGGCGGGGGTGCCGTACCGGCGGTCAAAGTGCACCCAGGTGGGGGTCATGCTCTGAGGCTCCACATAGCCCCAGGCCCCGGTGTTCCGGGCCGCCCGCCAGATGGCGTTGCGGGCGGTGGAGCCCTGGGTCTGGCCCACGTCGAAGGCCACGCCGGCGTAGTGCTGGCTGCGGGTGCCGTGGCCGCCCTCCCAGATGCGCTTGAAGGCGTAACCCACATGGATGGGCGCGCCGTAGCTGCGGCGGGTCAGGTTCCAGGCCTCCATGGCGGCCACTGTGGTCCACAGGGTGGGGCTCTTGCTGCTGCCCCGGAACTCCTTCACCTTCAGGGTGCTGCCGTAGGCGTAGGGCATGGTGTCGTTTTCCCCCAGGTTATAGGTCATCATGCGATTGCTAAATGCGTCGTATACAAAAATTTTTGCCATTTTCTACCCTCTCCTTGTATTATAGAGTAGTAGTTATTAGAGCCCCTCTCCAAGGGCTGTGCTGCACTGTAAGGGATGCTGTGGATTGGTGATCCTCTCCTACCACAAGATGGTTCAAGAAAGGTTCCAACCACAGCCCCTTACACTTTTGTTGATCAGTTAAATACCGCCAGACGGTTTATGTGGAACAAGGCTACAAAAGTAAGGTGCACTGTGGATACAGCATCACATATTATCGTTGGAGGTATTTGTTATGGTAATTTCTGTTGGCATCGATGTCTCGAAGG
>CASEVW010000153.1 GCA_949291395.1 uncultured Oscillospiraceae bacterium
AGGCCTCCATCTGCGGCAGCACCCTGGCCCTGATGGACGCCGGCGTGCCCATCAAGGCTCCCGTTGCCGGCATTTCCTGCGGCCTGATCACCGAGGGCGACCGCTGGATGACCATGCTGGACATCCAGGGCGTGGAGGACTTCCACGGCGATATGGACTTTAAGGTAGGCGGCACCCATAAGGGCATCACCGCCATCCAGATGGACATCAAGATCGACGGCCTGACCTACGAGATCATCGAGGAAGCCTTCGAGAAGTGCCGCAAGGGCCGCCTGTTCATCCTGGACGAGATCATGCTGCCGGTGATCCCCGAGCCTCGGGCCCAGCTGAGCAAGTATGCCCCCAAGATGCTGAGCATGGTCATCCCTGTGGATAAGATCAAGGACGTGATCGGCAAGGGCGGCAAGGTCATCCAGGACATCTGCGCCAACTGCAACTGCAAGATCGACGTGGAAGAGGACGGCCATGTGTTCGTTTCCGCCATCGACATCGACGACGCCAACCGTGCGGTGCACACCATCAAGACCATCGTGGAGGACCCCGAGGTGGGCGCCATCTACAAGGGTCGCGTGACCCGTCTGATGAACTTCGGCGCCTTCGTGGAGATCGCCCCCGGCAAGGAAGGCCTGGTGCACATCTCCAAGCTGGACTCCAAGCGCGTGGAGCGGGTGGAGGACGTTGTGGCCGTGGGCGACGAGCTGATCGTCATGGTCACCGAGATCGACCAGCAGGGCCGCATCAACCTGAGCCGCAAGGACGCTCTGGCTGCCATCGAAGCCAAAAAAAAGCAGGGCTGATAAGAAGGATGCCGAAAGGATTCGGCATCCTTCTCTGAGGGACACCAAACGCACACCCCGTGCTAAGCACGGGGGATGCTTATTGGTTTCCCTCAGTACCCTTTTCCGGCGAAAAAACCACGGATTTTGCGCACAAAGCACACAAAATCCGTGGTTTTTTCTGTCAAGGTGTCCCGAGCCCCGGTACATGCCCGTGGCTCGGGACAAAATTTTTATATCGCCCGCCTTTAGGCTGGCTTTGTGCAAAAAAGTGGACCCGGAAGTTTCCGGGTCCACTTTTTTGCGCCTTCAAACCAAACGTTCCGCCCAAAGCGGCCATTGGGGGCCGGCCCCGCGTGCGGGACACGGCCCCCAAGGCAGCCAATCGGGGAATAGCAGTGAAAAAAACATCAGGACAGCAGCAGCTTGTCGTCCGCTTCGGTGCTGCCGCTGGCCTGGTTGAACTTTTCCAAAAGGTCCTCCACGGTCAGGCGGCGCTTTTCCTCGCCCCGCACGTCCACCACTACCCGGCCGTCGTACAGCATCACCAGCCGGTTGCCGTGGGCGATGGCGTCCCGCATGTTGTGGGTGATCATCAGGGTGGTCAGGTTGTCCCGCCGCACGATGGTCTCGGTGGCGTCCAGCACCTTGGCGGCGGTCTTGGGGTCCAGGGCGGCGGTGTGCTCGTCCAGCAAAAGCAGCTGGGGGCGGCGCAGGGTGGCCATCAACAGGGTCAGCGCCTGGCGCTGGCCGCCGCTGAGCAGCCCCACCTTGCTGGTGAGCCGGTCTTCCAGGCCCAGGCCCAGGATCTTCAACAGTTCCCGGTATTCCTCCCGCTCGGCCCGGGTGATGCCCTTTTTCAGCCCCCGCCGCTGGCCCCGGCGGGCCGCCAGAGCCAGGTTCTCCTCGATCTGCATGGTGGCGGCGGTGCCCATCATCGGGTCCTGGAACACCCGGCCGATGTAGGGCGCCCGCTTGTATTCCGGCAGCCGGGTCACGTCTGCCCCGCCGATGAAGATGCTGCCCTCGTCCACGGAGTAAGCGCCGGAGATCACGTTCAGCATGGTGGATTTGCCCGCCCCGTTGCCGCCGATGACGGTGACGAAATCCCCGTCCCGCAGCGACAGATCCAATCCGTTCAGCGCCCGCTTTTCGTTCACGGTGCCGGGATTGAAGGTCTTGTGGATGTTTTTTAATTCAAGCATGGCTGCCCGCTCCTTTCTTGGCGTGTTTGGTAAAGTAGCGCCCTTTCCAGTAGGGCACTGCCAGGAACAGCGCCACGATCAGCGCGGTGATGAGCTTCATGTCGTCGCTCTTCAGGCCCAGCAGGATGACCACCTGATACACCAGATAGTAGATCAGCGAACCAAAGACAACGGAGGTGAGTTTCAGGGCGAAGTTGCGGAACACCTTGCCCAGCAGCACATCGCCGATGATCACCGCCGCCAGGCCGATGACGATGGCGCCCCGGCCGCTGTTCACGTCCGCAAAGCCCTGGTACTGGGCCAGCAAAGCGGCGGACAGGGCCACCAGCCCGTTGGAGAGCATCAGCCCCAGCACCGTGGTGAAACTGGTGTTGATGCCCTGGGCCCGGGCCATGCTGGGGTTCGCGCCGGTGGCACGCACCGCGCAGCCCTGCTCGGTGCCGAAGAACCAGTACAAAACGCCGATGGTGGCGGCGGTGAAGAGCAGGCAGACCAAAATGGGGTTGGAAAGGCTCCACTCCCGCACGTTGCGGGCGCTCACCAGCAGGTCGTATTTGTCCACGCTGATGGGCCGGTTGGACTGGCCCATGATCCGCAGGTTCACCGAGTAAAGGCCCAGCTGGGTGAGGATGCCGGCCAAAATGGCCGGGATGCCGCAGGCGGTGTGCAAAAGGCCGGTGGCAAGGCCGGCGATCATGCCCGCCAGAAAGGCGGCCAGCAAAGCGGACCAGGGGTTCCACCCGGCGGAGGAAAACACGATGAACACCGCGCCGCCGGTGCACATGGTGCCGTCCACGGTCAGGTCCGGCAGGTCCAGGATCTTATAGGTGATGTACACGCCGATGGCCATGATGCTCCAGATCAGGCCCTGGGCGGCCACGCCCGGCAGGGCGTTCAGCAATGTGTTGATAAACACGCTCGTTTCTCTCCTTTGTCACGGCCCAAAAGGCCGCCGTGCCGCGCACGGGTCATTCGGTGGGGATGGGGGCGTAGCCCTCCGGCGGGGTGATGCCCAGCTGCTGGCAGATGGACTCGTTGTATTCCTTGGTGAAGCTGGGTGCGTACTGCACCTCCATGGTGGAGATGTCCGCCCCTTCGGCCAGGATCTGATAGGCCATCTCACCGGTGGTGTAGCCCAGCTCATAGTAGTCGATGGACAAGGTGGCCACGCCGCAGCCGCTGCAGATGCCCTCCTCGCCCGCCACGATGGGCACCCCGGCGGGCACCGCGATGTTGGCGATGAGCTCGGTGTTGTTGGCGGCGGTGTTGTCGGTGGGGATGTAGATCACGTCGCTGGCGGCGCAGGCGGTGGTGCACACGGCGGCCAGGTCGTTGGAATCCGAGAAGGAATATTCGGTGCATTCATAGCCCATCTCGGACAGATACCCGGTGATGACCTCCACCTGGTATTTGGAGTTGGGCTCCGCCGAGCAGTACAAAAGGCCCACGGTCTTTGCCTCGGGGAACAGCTCGCCGATCATCTCGGCCTGGCCGTCCAGGGGGGCCAGGTCCGCCGTGCCGCTGATGTTCCGGCCGGAAGCGCCGGTCCAGCCGTCCACATCCAGGGCGGTGGCATAATCGGTGACGGCGGTGCCCAGAATGGGGATGCTGTCGGTGGCGGAGGCCGCCGCCTGCAGCGGGGTGGTGGCGTTGGCCAGGATCAGGTCCACCTGTGCCGACACAAAGCTGTTGATGATGGTGGCGCAGTTGGCGTTATCGCCGGAGGCGTTCTGCTCGTTGAACTGCACCTGGTCGCCCAGCTTTTCGGTGAGGGCGTCCTTAAAGCCCTGGGTAGCCGCGTCCAGGGCGGGGTGCTGGGTCAGCTGGCAGATGCCCACCTGATAGGCGGCCCCGCCGGCGCTTTGCTGTGAGCCGGAAGCGCCGCCGCATCCGGCAAGGCCCAGGAGCATGGCACAGGCGGCAGCGCCTGCCAAAAGTCGATTCCGTTTCATCATACATATCCTCCCCAAGAGAAAATTGCTTTTGCGCCGCAATGGAATAATGAATTACAGCATTAAAGCAGAAAGGGTGAAAGAAAAAGCCCTGCGGCTTTGACTTTATTCTAGTAAAGTTTTTGGTGGATGTCAACTATTTTGCACTGTTTTGCGGTAAAATGACCGAAAATTTCCAAAAGGAAAAAGTGTTTGTATAATTGTACAAATTTTGTCAATGATCAAGCTGTTAAAAGCTGTTAAAAGAGTTACAAAATCACAATTCGTGTTGACTTGAATATCGAAAGAATTTAAAATATACTAGAATGGGTGCGTCAAAAGTGTGTTTGAGAGGCTTTTGGCTCACCTGCGATATTGTATGAAATGGGGGAACGTTCAATCCATGTTGAAAAAGCTGAAACGCGCGGCGCTGGGCGCCGGCGTCCCGCATGAAAAGGGAACAGCTGGCCTGGCAACGGTAAAAATGCCCGTGCCGGCAAAAGTTGTCCTGCCCATGCAGCAGCACATTGGCGCGCCCTGCACGCCTGTGGTGAAAAAAGGGGACGCTGTAATGGTAGGCACCCTGGTGGGCAAGGCTGAAGGCTCCATCAGTGCCAACATCTACTCCAGTGTATCCGGCACCGTTGCATCCATCGACAACGTGCGCATGCTCGATGGCTCCACCGTACAGGCTGTGGCCATCACCACCGACGGCCAGCAGACCGTGGATCCTGCGGTGAAGCCCCCGGTGGTCACCGACAAGGCCAGCTTCCTTGCGGCTGTGCAGGCCTGCGGCCTGGTGGGCCTGGGCGGCGCCGGTTTCCCGACTGCCGTGAAGCTGAGCCCCAAGAGCCCGGTGGACACCCTGGTGATCAACGCCGCCGAGTGCGAGCCCTACCTGACCGCTGACACCCGGGAGATGCTGGAAAACAGCGAGACCATCCTGGCCGGCATCCAGGCCGTGATGAAGTATCTGAGCATCAACAACTGCGTTGTGGCCATCGAGCGCAACAAGCCCGAGTGCGTGGACCTGATGACCAGCCTGGTGAAGGATGCCGCCGGCGTGACCGTGAAGGTGCTGCCCAGCCGGTACCCGCAGGGCGCTGAGAAGGTGCTCATCGAAAAGACCGTGGGCCGGGAAGTGCCCCAGGGCGGCCTGCCTGCGGACGTGGGCGTCATCGTGCTGAACGTGACCACCGTGTCCACCATCGGCAAGTTCCTGGCCACCGGTATGCCCCTGGTCACCAAGCGGCTGACCGTGGACGGCGACGCCGTGAAGGAGCCCAAGAACGTGGAAGTGGTCCTGGGCGCTTCGGTGCGTGACGTGCTGGAGTTCTGCGGCCTGAAGGACGGCGTGCCTGTGGCCAAGCTGATCAGCGGCGGCCCCATGATGGGCGTTGCCCTGCCCAGCTTTGATTACCCGGTGCTCAAGCAGAACAACGGCCTGCTGGCATTTTCCGAAAAGATGGCCGCAAAGCCCGAGATGGGCCCCTGCATCCGCTGCGGCCGCTGCATCGAGGCCTGCCCCATGGGCCTGGCTCCCGTGCAGATCGCCGGCGCTTTCACCAAAAAGGATGCGGACGAGCTGAACAAGCTGTGCGTTGATCTGTGCATGCTGTGCGGCACCTGCAGCTATGTCTGCCCGGCCAAACGCCCGGTCACCCAGACCATGCAGATGGCCAAGAATTTCGCCAAAAAGGAGGCACAGAAGTAAATGGAAAACCGTTTAATGGTCACTGCCTCTCCTCATATCGTGGACCGGTCCTCTACCCGGAAACTGATGGGCAATGTGATCATCGCCCTTTTGCCCTGCGTCATTGCCAGCGCGCTGATCTTCGGCGCGCAGGCGCTGCTGGTGATCGGCGTCACCACCGCCGCCAGCGTGGGCTTTGAGTTCCTGTACTGCTGGCTGATGAAAAAGCCCAACCCGGTGGGAGACCTGTCCGCCGTGGTCACCGGCATCATCCTGGCGCTGAACCTGCCGGTGAGCATCCCCCTGTGGATCGCCATCGTGGGCGCCTTCATCGCCATCGTTGTGACCAAGCAGCTGTTCGGCGGCTTGGGCTTCAACTTTGCTAACCCCGCTCTGGTGGGCCGCATCGTGCTGTTCACCGGCTTTGCTTCCCGCATGACCACCTGGACCTTCACCCCCAAGATGGAACAGACCCTGGGCGCCATTGACGCGGCGGCCAGCGCCACCCCCCTGCAGGTGGTGGACGCGGCAGGCAACTCCCTGCTGGGCCAGTATCCCCTGATGGACCTGCTGCTGGGCAACCACGGCGGCGTGCTGGGCGAGACCTGCGCTTTGGCCATCCTGATCGGTTTTGTGTGGCTGGTGGCCACCAAGACCATCAGCCCGGCCATCCCCGTTACCTATGTGGCCACCGTGGCGGTCATCAGCGCCCTGGCGGGCAAGCCCGTGCTGGCTGAGCTGCTGGCCGGCGGCCTGCTGTTCGGCGCCGTGTTTATGGCCACCGACTATGTGACCAGCCCCTTCACCCTGAAGGGCAAGATCATCTTCGGCCTGGGCCTGGGCATCATCACCTGCGGCATCCGCTTCTGGGCCAACATGGCAGAGGGCGTTTCCTACGCCATCCTGTTCATGAACCTGATGGTGCCTTACATCAATGACCTGACCCGCCAGAAACCCCTGGGCGCGCGGAAGAAAAAGAAAGGGGAGAACAAGTAATGAAAAACAACAATACTTGGGAAAACTTTCTGAAACCCGTGGTCGTTCTGGTGGTGATCTGTCTGGTGGCCAGCGCCGCTCTGGCAGGCACCAACCAGCTGACGGCTCCCATCATTGCCGAGCAGGAGGCTGCGGCGGCCAATGCCGCTTACCTGGAAGTTCTGCCCGAGGCCGACGGCTTTGAGGAGATCACCGACTTCCAGTCCAGCAACGTGACCAAGGCCCTGAAAGCCACCAACGATGCCGGCTGGGTCATCCAGGCTTACGGCAAGGGCTTTGGCGGCGACGTGCCCGCTGTTGTGGCCTTCGACAACGAAGGCACCATCCTGAAAGTCAAATTCATGGAAAACAGCGAGACCGCCGGCTTCGGCCAGAAGCTGGTGGACCCCAACGACGCCGACGGCCAGAAGCTGGCCGAGAGCTTCGTGGGCAAGCAGGGCAACCTGGAGACTGGCGACGTTGACATGATCAGCGGCGTTACCGTTTCCTCCAAGGCGGCTCTGGATGCCGTGAACTCCGCTGTGAACTGCTTCAACGAGGTCGCCCTGGGCCAGGAAGCCACCATTGAGGTGGACACCAGCGCCATGACCCCCGAAGAAGTGCGGGCCATGCTGGCCCCCGGCGCTACCCTGACCCAGATCGACGCCCAGGAGGGCACCACCGAGGTATGGCAGGGCGACGACGGCAGCTATGTGATCTACACTGAGGATATGGGTTGGGAATACGCTCCCTCTCCCATGACCGTTGTCACCGGCTTTGCCGCTGACGGCACCATCACCGGCGTTTGGGTGGACGCTTCCAGCCAGACCCCCGGCATCGGTGACCAGGCCGCCAAGGCGGATTACCTGGATCAGTACAAGGGCGTTTTGGGCGAGGCCGGCCTGGACGGCGTTGACACCGTCAGCGGCGCTACCCAGTCCACCCGCGGCGTGAAGAAGGCCGTGCGCAAGGCCATCCAGGCCTATGTGGCTCTGGTCCCCGATTCTCCCGCCGCCACCGCCGTTGCCCCTGAGGGCGGCGACGAGAGCGAGGCCGCTTCCGAGCCCGCCGCCGTGGAGACCGTCACCCTGACCGAGGAGGACTGCAAGGCCGTTCTGCCCGAGGGCGAAGGCTTTGAGGTGGTGGGATCCACCACCAGCGGCGTACAGGCCGCTATGAAGGCCGGCAACGACGCGGGCTGGGTCATCCAGGCCAGCGCCAAGGGCTTTGCCGACCAGGTGCCCGTTCTGGTGGGCATCGACGCCAACGGCGCCATCGTAAACGTGAAGTTCCTCCAGAACAGCGAGACCGCCGGCTTTGGCGCCAAGCTGTATGAGGAGGGCAACGCCGAGGCCGAAGCCTTTGCAGGCAGCTTTGCCGGCAAGAGCGGCGAAGTGGCCATCGGCGATGTGGAAGCCATTGCCGGCGCCACCATCTCCTCCGAGGCTGTGGTGGAAGCCGTGAACACCGCCCTGAGCTGCTACAACGAAGTAGCCCTGGGCCAGGCTCCCGCTGCTGAGGAAGGCGCTGAGGGCGGCGAAGGCACCGACCTGTCCACCATGTCTGCCGAGGAAGCCCGGGCCGCTCTGGCTCCCGGCGCTACTCTGACCCAGATCGACGCGCCGGAAGGCCTAACCGAGGCCTGGCAGGGCGACGATGGCAGCTATGTGCTGTACGCCGAGGACAAGGGCTACGAGTACTCCACCGCTCCCCTGAATGTGGCTGTGGGCTTTGATGCCAACGGCGCCATCACCGGCGTTTGGGTGGACGTTTCCGGCCAGACCCCCGGCATCGGCGACAAGGCCGCCGACGCGGAGTTCCTGGGCCAGTTCACCGGCATCACCGACGAGGCCGGCCTGGACGGCGTGGACACCGTTGCCAGCGCCACCCAGTCCACCCGCGGCGTGAAGAAAGCAGTGCGCAAGTGCATCCAGGCCTATGCCGCTGGCCTTGCGTCTTGATAGGGAGGCTGTGCAAACATGAGTAAATTTCAGATCTTTACCAACGGCCTCGTGAAGGAGAACCCGGTCCTGCGCCTGGTTCTGGGCACCTGCCCTACCCTGGCCGTTACCACCATGGCCTTCAATGGCCTGGGCATGGGCATTGCAGCCACCTTCGTGCTGTTCTGCTCCAACATCGCCATTTCGCTTTTGCGGAATGTGATCCCCGACAAGGTGCGCCTGCCGGCTTACATCACCGTCATCGCTACCTTCGTTTCCATCGTGCAGATGCTGGTCAAGGCATATGTTCCCGCTTTGGATAAGTCCCTGGGCGTGTTCCTGCCGCTGATCGTGGTGAACTGCATCATCCTGGGCCGTGCCGAGATGTTCGCTTCCAAGAACAAGCCTCTGGACTCTGCCCTGGACGGCCTGGGCATGGGCCTGGGCTTCACCCTGACCCTGGTGCTGATGGGCTCCATCCGTGAGATCATGGGCTCCGGCACCTGGTTCGGCATGACCATCCCCTTCCTGGCGGATGTGGATAAGTTCACCTTCATGACCACCCCCGCCGGCGGCTTCTTCACCTTCGGCTGCCTGATGGCTCTGGTCATCTTCATCGAAAACAAGACTGGCAACAAAAAAGAGCGCAGCATTGGCTGTGAGGGCTGCCCCTCCAAGAGTGTCTGCGGCGCGAAAGGGGGCTGTGAATAATGGCTGCTAGACTGGCTGCTATTTTCTTCACTATGATCCTGGTGGACAACTACGTCCTGGTCAAGTTCCTGGGCATTTGTCCGTTCCTGGGTGTATCGAAAAAGCTCAATTCCGCCGTTGGCATGAGCTGTGCTGTTATCTTTGTTATGACCCTGGCCACTGCGGTGACCTGGCCCATCCAGAACTTCCTGCTGACCCCTGTGGACGAGGCGGGCAACCTGAAATGGGACCTGGGCTACCTGCAGACCATCGTGTTCATCCTGGTCATCGCCGTGCTGGTACAGCTGGTGGAGATCGTGATGAAAAAGTATATGCTCCCGCTGCATAAGGCCCTGGGCGTGTACCTGCCCCTCATCACCACCAACTGCGCCGTTCTGGGCGTTACCGTGCTGAATATCGACAACGGCTACAACTTTGTGGAGTCCATCGTCTGCGCCCTGGGCGCCGGCTTCGGCTTCATGCTGGCCATGGTCATCTTCTCCGGCGTGCGCAAGCGCCTGGAGGAGGCCCAGCCGCCCAAGTGCTTTGAAGGCCTGCCCATCACCCTGGTGGCGGCCTCTGCCACCGCCCTGAGCTTTGGCGGTTTCGGCGGCCTGATCGAAAACATCTTTGGCGCGATTTAACAAAAGGAGGCCGAGAATATGTCTATTGGAATGGCGATCGCCATTGTTACTGTGATTGGCCTTCTGGGCGCCATCATCCTGGTGCTGGCCGCGAAGTTCATGCACGTGGAAGAAGATCCCCGCATCGGCCAGGTGACCGAATGCCTGCCCGGCGCCAACTGCGGCGCCTGCGGCTACGCGGGCTGCGCCGATTACGCCAAGGCCATCGTGGAAGAGGGCGCTCCGGTGAACAAGTGCATCCCCGGCGGCGCCAAGGCTGCCGAGGACGTGGCTGGCGTTATGGGCGTGGAAGCCGGCGCTACCGCGGTGGTGAAAGCCATCGTTGGCTGCCAGGGCCGCCCCGGCGTCTGCGAGCAGAACTTTGATTACAGAGGCATCTCCACCTGTGCCGCTGCCGCCAGCCTGTACGGCGGCGCCAAGGCCTGCCCCCACGGCTGCCTGGGCCTGGGCGACTGCGTGAAGGCCTGCCCCTTTGACGCCATGCACATCGTGGACGGCGTTGCCTGCGTGAATCCCGCCAAGTGCACCGGCTGCGGCGCCTGCGCTGCCGTATGCCCCCACAACGTGATCGAGATCCACGCCGACACCGAGCACAAGCCCAAGGTGCTGTGCAACAACACCGAAAAGGGCGCTGTGGTGATGAAGGAGTGCAAGACCGGCTGCATCGGCTGCATGAAGTGCCAGAAGACCTGCCCCAGCGAGGCCATCAAGGTGGTCGACAACCTGGCGCACATCGACTACGCCAAGTGCACCGGCTGCGGCGCCTGCGTGGAAGTCTGCCCCAAGCAGGTCATCGTAAAGGCCTGAGCCGAAACGAAGGCTTACAAAAGCAATAAAAAACGGGACCCCCGGCCGGGGTCCCGTTTTTTGCTTGTCCAAAAGATGAAAAAGATGCCGTTTTGCCGCCGGTCAGCCGCGCTGGTCCAGGGGGATGTATTCGCGGCGGGGCTGCACCGCCGCATAGGCCGGGCGGATGATCTTGCCCATGTTGATCAGCTCTTCGATGCGGTGAGCGCTCCAGCCCGCCACACGGCCCACCGCAAAGATGGGGGTGTACAGCTCGATGGGCAGGTCCAGCATACGGTAAACAAAACCGCTGTAAAAGTCCACGTTGGCGGAAACGCCTTTGTAGATCTTCCGCTTTTCCGCGATCACCTGGGGAGCCAGCCGCTCCACCGCGGAGTAAAGGGCGTATTCCTGGTACAGGTGCTTTTCTTCCGAAAGCCGCTCCACAAAGCCACGCAGGATGTTGGCCCGGGGATCGCTGACCGAATAGACCGCGTGGCCCATGCCGTAGATCAGGCCGCTGCGGTCGAAGCGCTCGCCCGCCAATAGGCCCTCCAGATAGTCCCGGATGGCGTCCTCGTCGGTCCAGTCGGTGATGCTGGCTTTCATGTCCTCAAACATGCGCACCACCTTGATGTTTGCGCCGCCGTGGCGGGGGCCTTTCAGGCTGGCCAGCGCCGCCGCCATGCAGCTGTAGGTGTCGGTGCCGGAGCTGGTGACCACATGGGTGGTGAAGGTGGAGTTGTTGCCGCCGCCGTGCTCGGCGTGAAGCACCAGGCACAGGTCCAGGATGCGGGCTTCCAGCTGGGAATACTGCCCGTCCGGCCGCAGCAGGGCCAGGATGTTCTCGGCGGTGGAGTGCAGGGGCAGCGGCGCGTGGATGTACAGGCTGTTGCCGTTTTTGTAGTAGTTGTAGGCCTGGTAGCCGTACACTGCGATCAGCGGGAAGATGGCGATCAGGTCGATGCACTGGCGGATCACGTTGGGCAGGCTGATGTCGTCCGGCTGGTCGTCGTAGCTGGCCATGGTCAGCACGCAGCGGGCCAGGGTGTTCATCATGTCGGCGCTGGGGGCCTTTAAGATCACGTCCCGCACAAAATTGGTGGGCAGGCTGCGGTAAAAAGCCAGCTGGCGGTTGAACCGCTCCAGCTGCTGGCAGTCCGGCAATTGGCCGAACATGAGCAGATAGGCGGTCTCTTCAAAGCCGAAGCGCCCGGCGTCCAGAAAGCCCTTGGCCAGGTCCTCGATGGGATACCCCCGGTAGTAGAGCTGGCCGGGGCAGGGGCGCTCTTTGCCGTCCACGGTCTCAAAGCTCACGATCTCGCTGATCTCGGTGAGGCCGGCCACCACGCCCTTGCCGTCCACGTCACGCAGGCCCCGCTTCACATTGTAACGGGGATAATCTTCTTTATTGATCTGGTTATTGGCCAGGCAGACCTCTGCAAGCTCTTCCAGTTCCGGGGTGACCCGGGAGTATTCCGAAAATTCCGCCATCCGTCTGATGCCTCCTTTGCAAGCGGGTGTTGCCCCGCGAATAGAACCTCTATTGATTTAGTATAGCATAAAAGGAAAGTGTTTTGATGAACGAAGTTTAAAAACTGGGCAAAAGCGGCCTCAAAACCGGAAAAAACAGCCCTGAGAAAAAATTTTCGAAAAAATAAAAATTTTTTTCAAAAAAGGCTTGCTTTTTGCTCGGGTGGTTGTTATAATATAAAAGCACTCAGCGATGAGGCGCAACTGAATAGCTGATATGTGGGAGTGTTCCCGAGCGGCCAATGGGGGCAGACTGTAAATCTGTTGCATTTTTGCTTCGGTGGTTCGAATCCACCCGCTCCCACCAACAAAAAGCCTTGCAGAATCTTAATTCTGCAAGGCTTTTTGCTTTTTGGACCACACTTCCAGTGGGATCTTTCATGGCGTTAGGCAGCGCCCAAGAATCTGATCAACTTCCTTTGCAATGCGGGGGATGGTCATCGGCAAGTTTGTGGGCGTATACGCCGCAAGATATTCGTTCCGTTTCGCTCTTGATTTTTCCTGTTATGGAATCGGCAGAAAGGATATTTCAAAGCGCTTGGCCGGATAATTGCGGGGATTAGGATGATGTTCACTTTTACGCTGGTCATACGTTAATAAGGTGATATCAACATAAATCAACTGCAAAATGCGCATTGCTTTTTGACTGGCTAAAAAAAACACACCGTAGTAAAAAACGGTGTGTTTTTTTCATTTTTAGGGGACGTTACAATGAAAACAGAAAATTTGGTTCCGTTCAGAAAGGCGGCGAAACGATGAATCAATTGAAGTTTCTCAATGAATGGGGAGATTTTGTGCTGCAGGATGCACAAAAATCACCGGATGTGTATTTTCCACTGGTGAATGAGGCTCACATGATCTCCAGCGTGACCCCCTGGCTGGCTGGAGACTGCAAAACTGACCAGAATACATTCCTGCTTTGCCCGGCTTCCGAGCGCACCCTGGCCGAGCGAACCACGGGGCGTAATTTCTGGATCAAGACGGAAGACGCACAGCCCTGGTCGGCGGTGGGCTGCAGTGCGGCCCAGCTGGCGAAAACCGGTACCCCGCAGGAGGAAGCTTGCACCCTGCAGGGCGGCCTTTTGTGGCAAAAGATCCTGCGCACCCAGCCGGATACCGGGCTGGCTGTGGATGTACTCAGCTTTGTGCCCGCCGACGAGGCCCAGGTGGAGGTGATTCAGGTCCGCATCCAAAACCCCACTGACCATTCCGTCAAGCTGGAGTGCATCGCAGCCATTCCCTTGTACGGCCGGTCCGCAGACAATCTGCGGGATCACCGGCATGTGACCAGCCTGCTGCATCGGGCCAAAGCAGACGCTTTCGGGCTGGAGCTGGCCCCCACCCTCACTTTTGATGAGCGGGGCCACCAGCTGGGCCGGGATGTGTACCGGGTATGGGGGGCAGACAGTGAAAACCGGCCGCCACGATTCCTGGTGCCCATGACCCGCGACTTTGAAGGTGCGGGCGGCCCCCTCTGGCCGGATGGAGTGACCGGCGAGCCCGCTCCGGAAGCCTGCATCCGGGAGGGGCAGCACACACAGGGCGGCGAGATGACAGCGGCTCTTTATTTTGAGCCGGTGGAGCTGCAGCCGGGGACTGAGATCGGCTACCAAGTGGTGCTTGCCATCAATAGCGACCCATCCCCATACCTTACCGCCCAGGGCACGGCGGATGCGTTGGAGCGCACCAAGGCATTCTGGAGGGAAAAGGCATCGCTGGCGGTGAGCGGAGGCAAGGAGAGGGACTGGTCCGCCTGGATGCGCTGGGTGACCATTCAGCCGGTGCTGCGCCGCATCTGCGGCTGCTCTTTCCTACCTCACCACGACTATGGCCGCGGCGGCCGCGGCTGGCGTGATTTGTGGCAGGACAGCCTGGCCTTGATCCTCACGGAGCCGCAGACCATCCGTGAGAGCCTGCTGCGCCACTTTGCCGGTGTGAGGCCGGACGGCACCAACGCTACCATCATCGGCGACAAACCTGGTGAATTCAAGGCGGACCGGAACAACATTCCCCGGGTCTGGATGGATCACGGCTTCTGGCCCTTTGTGACATGCCGGTTGTATCTGAACGAGACTGGGGACGAGGAGTTCCTGTTTGAACAGCAGCCCTATTTTGATGATGGCTTTGCGTTCCGGGGTGAGGGCGAGCGTCGGACGGTGAGCGCATCCCGTCAGGGTACCGTGCTGGAGCACCTGTTGGTGCAGAACGTGACAGCCTTCTTTGACGCGGGAGAGCACGGCAGCATCCGGCTGCGGGGCGCGGACTGGAACGACGGTCTGGACATGGCGGCACAGAAAGGCGAGAGCGTGGCTTTTACGGCGGCCTACGGCGGCAACCTTCTGGCTTTGGCAGATCTGGTGGAGCGGCTGGCGGACAAACATACCCAGCTGATGCTGCATCCTTCCCTGTGCGGGCTGCTGGCCACCCCGGTGGAGGACTTTGAACAGCCTGCCCAACGGCAGGCGGCGCTGCGGGACTACTGCGGTGCAGCCTATGGCGACAACGAAGCGCAGCCGGTGGATGCCCGGATCGTGAGCGGACAGCTGCGGGCTATGGGGCAGTGGTTGTTTGACCATCTGCGAAAGACAGAATGGGTAAACGATGGAGGAGACCTGCATTGGTTCAACAGCTATTACGATAACCACGGCTGTCAGGTGGAGGGGGCCAAAGGGCAGCAGGTGCGGATGATGCTCACTGGCCAAGTGTTTGCTCTGATGTCCGGCGCGGCTACCGACGATCAGGTGCGGGAGATCGTGCGGGCAGTGAACTGGTATCTGTTCGACCCGGCTCGGGGCGGCTATTTTCTGAACACGGATTTTGAAGAGGTCAAGACGGATCTGGGCCGGATGTTTGGTTTTGCCTACGGTGCCAAGGAAAATGGCGCGGTGTTCTGCCACATGGCGGTGATGTACGCCTATGCCCTATACAGCCGGAGTATGGGAAAGGAAGGCCACCAGGTGTTGGAATGCCTGTACCGCCAGGCGAGGAAGTTCCAGACAAGCCGGATCCTGCCTGGTATCCCGGAATATTTTGATCTGCAGGGCCGGGGCATGTATCCTTATCTGACCGGCGCGGCCAGCTGGTTCATGCTGACCGTGCAGACCCAAATGTTTGGTGTGCGGGGCAAGCAGGGGGATCTGATCCTGGCGCCGGCGCTTCTTGCCAGCCAGTTTGACGAAGCCAATACCGCGTCCATCCGCTGCCGCTTTGCGGGCCGCTGGATCACCGTAGTGTATGAAAATCCGGAACAGCTGGACTGTGAGAGGGCCTGTGTCCAGCAGGTGTGGGTAAATGGCGCGCCCGCCGCCATGAAAGAGCCTGGCCGTCTGGAGCGGGCATTGATCGAAGAATTACCGGATCAGGTGGAGATCCGGGTCCGTTTGACCGGGGCTATGGCCCATTGATCGGGAGGTATTGTATGTTTGATGAGAACAATCGTTTTGTGATCCGGAATTACCAGCAGGCACCGGCCTTTTCCAGCTTTTTGCCCGGTGTGGCAGGCCCCAAGGGCGTGCCTGCCTGGGTGTACTACAACAACCGGGGCCAGGGCGTATGCAGTTTTGGCGCCAAGGACAAAGACCACGCCATTATGGAATTCAGCGCGGCCCACACTGCCTACCAGAACAACGCCCGCACTGGCTTTCGTACCTTTGCGCGGGTGAACGGCAGCTACACCGAGCTGTTCCGGGGGAATGTGGATATGCATATCGGCACCGCTGAAATGATGATCCGCCAGTCCGTCGGCCAGCTGGATGCCCAGGTACTGTACTGCGGTCTGCCCGATCACCGGCTGGCCGGCCTGATCCGGGTACTCACCGTGATCAACACCTCAGACAAAGAGGTGGAACTGGAACTGCTGGACGGTATGTCCGCTGTGGTCTGCTACGGGGTGGAACAGGATGCGTTGAAGAACATGGCCCAGCTGGCCAAGGCCTGGATGCAGGCGGAATTCGGTGCCGACGGCACCACCCGCTTTGCGGTGCGGGCCTCCATGGCGGACACCGCTTGTGTGACCCGGGTGGAGGGCGTGAATTTTTGCCTGTCTATGGACGACGCAGGCAATCGGCTGCATCCGCTGGTGAACCCCGCGCAGGTGTTCGGGCAGGACACCGGTCTGGAGATCGCCCAGGGCCTTGCACAGAAGTCGTTGGAAGAGCTGTGTGCCCAGCCTCAGGTGGTGCAGAACATCTTCCCCTGTTGTTTTGCGCCGGTGAGCCGCATCCTGAAGCCCGGTGAAAGCCTGCAGGTCTTCTCCCTGTACGGCCAGGCGGAGAGCCGCACCATGCTGGAGAAGGTAACTGCCGCCGTGACTGCGCCTGCCTGGTTCGCCGCCCAGTGTGACCGGGCGCGGGAGCTGGGCAATGAGTTGTCGGAAGTGATCGATACCCGCACCGCCGACCCGGTATTTGATGCCTACTGCCGCCAAACCTGCGTGGATAACCTGCTGCGGGGCGGTATGCCCATCTTTTTTGAAAGCGAGGCGGGAAAGGCGGCCCCCTTTTATCTGTATTCCCGCAAGCATGGTGACCCGGAACGGGAATACAACTACTTCTCGGTGGGAGGTGAGTACTACGCCCAGGGCAACGGCAACTTCCGAGATGTGAACCAGAACCGACGCTGCGACGTGCTGTTTCACCCCCGGCTGCAGGATGCCAACATCCGCATGTTCTACGAGCTGACTCAGTCTGACGGCTACAATCCGCTGGTGATCCTGCCCGGCACCTTCCGCCTGGAAGAGAGCGCCCGGCAAACGATCCTTGCCACCCTGCCCGCCGGCTGTACCGAAGCGGCAGCCGCACTGCTGAGCGGAGAATTCACCCCCGGCCGCCTGGCTATGGCGGCGGAGGACTGGGGGCTGGAAGAAAAGCAGGCGGACGCCTTTGTAGCTCGCTGCGTGACCATGGCCAGCAGCGATCCGAACGCCAATTTTGGCGAAGGCTACTGGTGTGACCACTGGACGTATGATCTGGATCTGATCGAGAGCTATCTGGCGGTGTACCCCGAGCGCAAAAAGGAGCTGCTGCTGGGGGCGCGCAACTACCGCTGGTATGCAAGCCAGGCCGCGGTGCTGCCGCTGGCAAAGCGCTGCTGTCTGACGGAAAACGGCCTGCGCCAGTACGCCAGCATCGACCATGACCGCCGGCAGAAAGCCAGCGGCAACTGGTTGGTGGAAAAGGATGGAACCGTGGCCGCTTCCACCCTGATGGAAAAACTGCTGCTGCTGTGTGCGGTGAAATCCGCCACCCTGGACCCGGCGGGCATGGGCGTGGAGATGGAGGGCGGCAAGCCCGGCTGGTACGATGCGCTGAACGGCCTGCCCGGTCTGTTTGGCTCCTCCATGGCAGAGAGTTGTGAGCTGGAGCGGACCCTGAGCTTCACTGCCAACGCACTGGAGCAGCTGCAGCAGGACGTGGAGATGTATACGGAAATGGCATGGCTGCTGAAAACTGCTGCGGCGATCGCTGCGGTGCCGGAAGACTGGGAGCGCTGGCAGCAGATGACTGCCCTGCGGGAGGAGTACCGTTCCATGACTGCCGAGACTCTGTCCGGCGAGCGGGTGTGCATCGGCTGGGCCGAGGCAGCCGCCATGCTGCGCCGTCTGGACACCATGGTGCAGGCAGGCATCCGCCAGGCCGAGAAGATCGGCGGCGGGCTGATCCCTACTTACTTCCAGTTCCGGGCCACCGGTTGGAAGCAGACTGAGGAGGGGATCCTGCCCACTGGCCTTGTGCCAGAGGCGCTGCCCTACTTCCTGGAAGGTCCGGTGCGCCGGCTCAAGACCGGCATGACCAGGCAGGAGAAAACCGCCCTGGCCGACGCGGTGCTGGCAAGCGGTCTGTACGACAAAAAGCTGAAGATGTACAAGGTGAACGCCTCGCTGCAGCAGACCAGCTTCGAGATCGGCCGCGCACGCGCATTCACCCCCGGCTGGCTGGAAAATGAGTCCATCTGGCTGCACATGGAATACAAGTATCTGCTGGAGCTGCTGAAGAGCGGTTTGTATGAGCGGTTCTTCGCCGCTTTCCAGGATGCAGCGGTGCCCTTCCTGGACCCGGCGGTCTACGGGCGCAGCCCGTTGGAGAACGTGTCCTTTATCGTCTCCAGCGCAAACCCGGACCCAAGCATCCACGGCCGCGGCTTTGTGGCCCGTCTGTCCGGTTCCACTGCGGAGTTTTTGCAGATGTGGCAGCTGATGTTCTTCGGCGCCGCGCCCTTTACCGTGGACGAAACCGGCCTGCATCTGGGCTTTGCGCCGGCGCTGCCCCGGCGCCTGGTCCCCGAGGACGGTGCGGTCCGCTGCACATTTCTGGGCCAGGTGGCGGTGGCTCTGCACTGCGGTGGCAAGCGGGATATGATCCCCGGCCAGTACCAGGTCCAGCGCTGGGGTGTCACCGGGAAAGGCGGAGCCGTCCTGATCCACGAGGGGGCAATGCTGCCCGACGCGATGGCCCGCATGGTGCGGGATGGCCAAGTCAGTGCACTGGATGTGGAGTTTGCATAACAGGAGGAAAAACGATGAAGCTGGAGTATATTGTTTCCAACTTTGAAACGGAAGAATACTGGCAGCCCGCCCCTGCGCAGACCGGCCAGGTGAATGAGATGCATCAGCTGACGGTCTATCCCGAATGCACTGGCCAGACCCTGAAAGGGTTTGGCGGTGCTTTCACCGAGGCTGCGGGCTGGTGTTGGCAGCAGCTGAGTGAGGCGGACCAGAGTGCCTTTGTGCAGGCGTATTTTGGCAGTGAGGGTCTGGGTTACACCATGGGCCGTACCCACATCAACAGCTGTGATTTTGCCTTGGACAACTACGCCAGCGTGGAAAATGCCGGGCAGATCGAGCGGGGAGGGTTTAGCTATGAGCGGGATCACCAGTACATCCTGCCCCTGATCGAGGCGGCGGGCAAGGCGGCGGGCAAGCCGGTAGGGCTGCTGCTCAGTCCCTGGAGCCCGCCCGCTTTCATGAAGACCAACGGCCAGATGAATCAGGGCGGAAGCCTGCGGGCGGAGTGCCGGGACCAGTGGGCCAAATGCATGGCTCGGGCGGTGCAGGAATATATCCAGGCGGGCTGCGACGTGCAGATGGTCTCGGTGCAGAACGAGCCTGCCGCGGTACAGACCTGGGATTCTTGTGTGTACAGTGCGGAAGAGGAGGGCCGGTTTGCAGCTGGTCATCTGCGCGGTGCGCTGGACGCGGCAGGCCTTGACCGGGTGGGTATCCTGATCTGGGACCACAACAAAGAGAGCCTGGTGCGCCGGGCCAAGGGAAGCTTTGCGGTACCCGGCGCCCGGCAGGCAGTGGCGGGCATTGGTTTTCACTGGTATTCCGGTGACCACTTCGGCGCGCTGGATGTGGCCCGAGCGCTCTGGCCGGAAAAGGAGCTCTGGTTCACCGAGGGCTGTGTGGAATACAGCCGTTTTGGGGATGCACGGGGCCCCGAGAAGGCCCGCATGTATGCCCACGACATTCTGGGGAACCTGAACGGCGGCGCCTGCGCCAGCCTGGACTGGAACCTGCTGCTGGATGAGAAAGGCGGCCCCAACCATGTGGGTAACTTTTGCGAAGCGCCGGTGATGCTGACAGGCGACGAGGGCTTTGTGAAGATGCCCAGCTACTATGCCATCGGCCATTTCAGCCGTTATCTGGCGCCGGGTTCGGTGCGCATGGCGCACTCGGTGTGGGACAGCCGTCTGGAGGCCACTGCTTTCCTGAGGCCGGACGGCAGCCGGGTCGTGGTGATGCTGAACCGGACCGGGGAGGAGTGCACTCTGAAAGTGACCGAAAACGGCGAGACCGGCATCACCGTGACCCTGGGAACAGGGCAGCTGGCTACTCTATGCTGGCAGCCGGACTGAGCAGAGCAAAATCCTTTCGTGTTCTGAAAAGACAGAACGATCAGCTGCAAAAAGGGCCTCTGGGGCGGATCCCGGAGGCCCTTTCTGCAGCTGCTGATTTGGCAGAATGCACAAAAATAAAGGTGTCATTTTTTTGTTGTCTAATAAAAAAATGACACCTTTCTAAAATTACCACCATTTTTTGGCCGGGCCTCGGCTGATAGAATTGGTTACAGGACAAGGGGCGCGGCAAAACCCGCGCCGGAACAGATCTATAAGGAGGAAATACAACATGAAGCGAATCATTTCTCTTGCCCTTGCGGCGGTAATGTGCCTGTCGCTGGCAGCCTGCGGCGGTTCCAGCTCTCAAGCGGGGGGTGACAACAAGCTGGTCGTCTGGACTCTGGCAGAGGATCTGAAAGACTTTGCTGCGTATTACACCGAGCAGACCGGAGTGGAAGTGGAGGTAACGGTCATCGCCCCGGCGGACTACCCCACCAAGATCAACACCACCTTGGGCAGCCGCAATGGTGATGTGGACGTGATCGTGGGCGAGCCTCAGATGCTGGCCGATTTCTATGACGCGGGCTTCTTCGCAGACCTGAGTGAGTTCGATGCCCAGGCCAGTGAAAAGCTGGTGGATTACGTGTACGAAGCGGGCAAGGACGAGGACGGCGTACTTCGCGCGCTGAGCTACCAAGTGACCCCCGGTTCTGTGATCTATCGCCGGGATCTGGCCAAAGAGGTCTTTGGTACGGACGATCCTGCTGCCATCAGCGAGAAGTTCTCTACCTTTGGCGCCATCCGTCAGACTGCTGCCGAGCTGGACGCCGCCGGTTACAGTATTTTCGGCGACACCGGTTCTCTGCGCTGGTTTGCCAACGCTGACGCACCCTGGGTGCAGGATGGTACGCTGCAGATGACCGATTCCCGTCTGAATTACCTTGATGCTGCGGTGGATCTGTACCAGAACGAGTACGTGGCTTTCGCTCCCGAATGGTCCGCTGCCTGGTACGCCTCCATGGCGGGCTCGCTGCCGGTGAACGCTGGTTGGGCGGCTTTGGATGAGCTGGATGCCAATGCTCCCACCACCCAGATCTTCTCCTACGTAATGCCCAGCTGGGGCGCCGTGATCATCCGCGACAATGCGGAGGAAAACAAGGGCAACTTTGGTGTGGCCAAGGGCGTTTGCAGCTTCTTTGGCGGCGGTACTTTCATCGGCGTAAATGAGTTCAGCAAAAACCAGGAAGAGGCCAAGAAGTTTGTGGAGTTCTGCACCCTGAACGAGGATGTGGCCCAGTGGTGGCTGGAGAAGTCCGATGGGGACGTGGTTGCCATCGAGAGCGTGCTGGAGGCAAACAAGGACTACGAGAACACCTCCTTTGGCAACCAGAAGACCTATGAGTTCTTCGCCAATGAGGCAGCTGCCGTGGATTACAGCCTGGTGACCCGCTATGACACCGCCATCGGCGATGCCTTTGGTCAGGCCATCGAGGCAGTGCAGAAAGGCGAAAAGGACAAAGAGACCGCGCTGAATGACTTCTATCAGGAAGTGAAAGCGGTTTATCCCGAGATCAAAACCCCGATCGACTGAGTGGATCCCGGCCCCGGGTGGACCGCCCGGGGCCAAACTGAAAAACGAAAGGAAGGGAACCTGTATGGGCAAAAAGAACGCTCCCGCAAAACACCGCGGCCCCAATGATGTGGATCATTACGGCGCGCTGTTCTGCATTCCCTTTGTGGTGACGTTCCTGGTGTTCAGCGTCTATCCGGTGCTGCGCACCTTTGTAATGAGCTTTACCGATTACAAGGGTTATGGCAAGGCGGACCTGGTCATGCTGGACAACTACACCCGCGCATTGACTGACCCGCTGTTTTGGGAAGCCTTTGTGAACACCCTGAAAATGTGGGGCATCAACATTGTGCTGCAGCTGGGTCTGGCTCTGCTTCTCACCGTGCTGTTCAATGACATGAAGTACCGCATGAAAGGGTTGAGCCTGTTCCGCGCGATCTTCTATTTGCCCAACCTGATCGCCTGCACTTCGGTGGCCTTCCTGTTCAAGACTTTGCTGGATTGGCAGTACGGCAGCGTGAACCAGGTGTTGCTGAAGGCGGGCCTGATCTCTGCACCCATCAACTGGCTGGGCGGCTCCGGCGCCACGGCCCAGGCGGTCGTGGGCGTGGTGGGCGCCTGGATGTGGTTCGGCAACAGCTTCATTCTGCTGATGGCCGGTGTGCAGGGCATCAGCCGGGACTACTACGAGGCCGCGACCATCGACGGCGCAGGCCGATGGAAGATCTTTGCCTGCATCACCATGCCGCTGCTGCGGCCCATTATGATGTATGTGGCGATCACCAGTCTGATCGGCGGTCTGCAGTTGTTCGACATTCCTTATCTGATCTCCGGCACCAAGGGCCAGCCGGGCCGCAGCCTATATACTGCTGTGTTCTACCTGTTCAACATGGCTTTCACCAATCGTCAGATGGGCTATGCGGCGGCCATTGCTTTCGTGCTGTTTGCCATCATCGCGGTCTGCAGCTTTGTGGCTTTCCGCCTGATGAACCAAAAGGAGGACTGACCTGTGCGTAAGAGCGAAGTGTTGAAAACCCGCCTGATCAAGGGACTTCTGTATGCAGGGCTCATCCTTCTTGCGCTGCTGTGCATCATCCCTTTCTGGATGATGCTGGTCAACTCCACCCGCAGCGGCAACGAGATCATGACCAGTTTTTCCCTGATACCTTGCACCAGCCTGCTGGAAAACTGGAAGCTGGTCACCAAAAACCTGAACATTTTTCAGGGTATGCTCAACAGCCTGCTGATCGCCGTGTGCAGCACCATCCTGGTGTCCTATTTCTCGGCCCTCACCGCCTATGGTCTGGCTTGCTTCAAGTTCCGGGGCAATAAGCTGCTGTTCACCGTGATGCTGGTGTTCATGATGGTGCCCGCGCAGCTGGGCCTGCTGGGTTTTTATGACCTGTGCAATGCGCTGGGGCTGGTGGATTCCTACATACCCCTGATCGTGCCCGCCATTGCCAGCCCAGGCACTGTGTTCTTTTTGCGTCAGTATATCTTGTCGGTACTGCCCAGGGCCCTCCTGGAAGCGCCCCGGATCGACGGCGCAAGCGAACTGACCATCTTCCACCGCATTGTACTGCCCATCATGTCGCCGGGCATTGCCACCATGGCGATCGGTGCTTTCATTGGCAGCTGGAATGCCTACCTGGTCCCGTTGGTCCTGCTCAATAATCAGAAACTGTTCACCCTGCCCATGATGATCGCCAGTCTGAACTCGGTGAAGGATATTTCCAGCAACATCGGCGCTACCTATCTGGCGGTGGCCATATCGGTGATGCCCATCATCGTAGTGTTCTGTTTCTGCTCCCGCTACATTATCAGCAGCATCTCTGCGGGCAGCGTTAAAGAATAATTGCGGGATCGGCGCCCTTTGTGATATCATAAAAATAAATCAAACCAAGAGGGGGAAGCGGCGATGGCAGCAGGCAACAGCAAACGTGTGGTCTGCGTCATCGCCGCTTTGTGCTGTCTTGCGGTGGTGCTGGCGGGGTGCGTGCGAAGCGGCGAAGAGAATGAAAAGATCACCACGCTGGACTGGTATGTGAATTTTTCCTGGTTCACCGCCCAGTGGGGCGAAAATCATGTGACCAAGACCATCACCGATGAAACCGGGGTGCAGGTGCGCTTTTCGGTGCCCGCGGGCGACGAGGGCGAAACGCTCAACGCCATGATCCAGCAGGACGCGCTGCCGGACCTGATCACGGTGGGATGGTGGTCTCCTCAGGTGAGCACCCTGATCGAGGGGGGCTATGTGTGCCCCTTGAATGAGCTGGCGGAAAAGTATGCGCCAGAATTTTTGGAGAATGCTGGTCAGGCACAGCTGGAATGGTACCGCCAGCAAGATGGAAACATTTATGGTTACCCCAGCTTTTCGGTCGAGCCCGGAGTCGAGACGGCAGACAGCACCAGCGCCAATGTGGTGTTTGTGGTGCGCAAGGACCTGTATGAAGCATTGGGATGTCCGGACATGACCACGCCGGAAGGCTTCGCGGCAGCACTGCGCCAGGCGGCAGAGCAGTTCCCTCAGGTGGACGGCATGCCGCTGATCCCTTTTGGCGTGGGGGATTTCAACGAATACGGCAACGCATCTTTGAGCGATAGTCTGCGGGATTTTCTGGCCATCCCTCAGGAAAAGAACGGGGTGGCCTACGACTATGTGACTGACCCGGAGTATCTGACCTGGCTGAAAACCCTGCGCCAGCTGGTGGCCGATGGGGTCATCAAGAGCGACTTTTTTCTGGATAAGCGCCAGCAGACGCAGGAGAAAGTCCTGCAGGGGCGCTATTTCTGCCTGATCTACCAGTGGTCCGATATAGTGGCAGAGCTGAGGACCATCTACGAGCAGGACCCGCAGCGGATGTATATCGCGGTGGACGGGCCGAAAAATTCCGCAGGAGATGATCATACGCTGTCGGCGGTGGGCATGAACGGATGGACGCTGACTTTCATCAGCCGGGACTGTGAAGACCCGGAAAAGGCCATTCAGTTGATGAATTATCTTCTCAGCGCGGAGGGCAGCGATTTGGTGCGGTATGGCGTGGAAGGGGTGGACTACCAGTGGCAGGGCGATCAGCCCCAGCTCATCGGCCAAGCGGCGGAACTGTTCCGAGATGATTACACGGCCTACGTGCAGCAGATCGGTGCAAACAATACCTATTGGATGATGCAAAGCGGTGATACCAGTCTGCCTGTGAAAGCGCTGCATCAGATCCAGCAGTGGTCGGCGCAGTATACGGTGAATGTGAGTGCCTACGAGGTGACCTTTGCGCCGGGCAGCAGTGCAGCTGCCGTAGATGAGGCGATCAAGCAGTTGTGGGGGCAGACTTTGCCCAATTTGCTGCTGGCTTCCACCGATCAGGAGTTTGACCGGGTCTTTCAGGACTACCTGATCCGGCGCAAAGAGCTGGGATGGGACGCTTTGATGCAGGCGCGTACAAATGCCTTTTTGCAGAATCACGGAAAGCTGGCCCGCCTGGAGTGTTTGGATGAGGTGGACGATGGGCAATAAGATCCTGAACCGCATGGGCATTCAGCAGAAATTTGCGCTGGTGATCTTTCTGGGGGTACTGGTGCCGGTGATCGTGCTCTGTGTCTGGATGCTTCACAGCTGGAAAACCCAGATGGTAGATCAGCAACGGAGCGTGCTGGCAGACCAGCTGAACCGGGTGAACGCGGATGTGGAGCAGGTGAGCGAGCTGTGCTCGCTTTCGGCCCAGGCCTTTCAGAGCAATCGGCGGCTGCAGGAACATCTGGAGGATTTGAAGGCCGGGCGCAGTGCCACCGCTGCCGAACTGTATGATTTTTATCAGAATGACATCACCAGTCTGCATAACATCGTGTCGGCCAACCCCTATCTGTACCGGATCCGGGTGTATTCCACCAAGCCGCAGATCGATGAGATCTATCCGGTGCTGTTCGGCAGTGATCGGTTGGAAAGCATTGGCTGGAAACAGGCCATGCCCCTGGCTAACCAATGGTGGCTGGATTATACCGATAATATGTTCGGTGCAGGAGTAGCCCACCGGATGGCTCTTGTGCAGCCAATGAAGGGAATGAACGGCAGAGTCAGCGCCATGTTGGAAGTTTCGGTGGATATGCCCCGGGTATTCCCATTGCTGTTCAACAGTGGGAATGCCTGCCTGGTGACCCGCCAGGGCCAGACCATGGGGGCGCAGCTTCTGTTGGATCAAACCGAACGTCTGGAACAGGGCTTCGATGCGGACCCGATCATCGAACTGCAGCAGCTGGAAGGCAAGCCGGTACTGCTGGGGACCCTCTATCTGGAACAGCTGGACGCGGTGTATGCGCAGGTGCAGGATCTGTCCGGCATCTACCGCCAGATGGCCTGGGTGCAGCGGATCGCCACAGTGCTGATGGTGGTGCTGAGCTTGGTGCTCAGCCGTGTCGTTCAGCGGCTGGTGCGGGGAATGCTGCGTCAGCTGGGCTATGTGGTGGAAGGAGTACGTCTGTTTTCTCAGGGGGATCTGGAGGTTGAGATCCCGGTGGAGAGCCGGGATGAGATCGGACGCTTCTCGGAACAGATCAACGAGCTGCTGGCCAGCATCCGCCAGCTGATCCACCAGAACATTGAAAAAGAGGTACTGGTGAAAAACACCCAGATCCGGGCACTGCAAAACCAGATCAATGCGCATTTCCTGTATAACGTGCTGGAAGCGATCAAGATGATGGCGGAGATCGATGAGGAATATGACATCGCCGACGCAGTGAACAGCCTGGGCCGACTGCTGCGGTATACGATGAAGTGGAACCGCCGCACGGTGGCACTCCATGAGGAACTGGACCATATCGACAATTACATTGCGCTGGTAAATCTGCGTTACGACGGACAGATCTTACTGGAGCGGCAGGTGCCCGAAGAGCTGCTCATGCAGGAGATCCCCAAATTGAGCCTGCAGCCCATTGTGGAAAATGCGGTGGTACATGGCGGCAGCCACGAGGAAGACCGGACCATCTGGATCCGGGTGTGGCAGCAGGAGGGCGTGGTGTCCATCGCCATTCACAACGAGGGCGAGGCCATGAGTGCCCCGGCGCTGGAACACTTGCGGCGCAGCATTCAGGGCCTGGAGGAGACTCGTTCCACCGGGGGCAATGGGATCGGACTGAAAAATGTGCAGGACCGCATCCGGATGACTTTCGGGCAGGAATACGGCATCACAGTGGAGTCGTGCAGCGACGACGGTACGACTGTCACCGTCACGGTGCCGTTGGGGCGTATCGGCCAGGGAGAGGGAACATGAGAACCATATTGATTGCTGAAGATGAAAAGATGATCCGGAAAGGATTATGTGCCATGGTGCAGAGAGCGCCCATTCAAGTGGACAATATCCTGGAAGCGAAAAACGGGCTGCAGGCGCTGGAGATCCTGAGCCAGCGGCCGGTGGACGTGCTGATCACGGACGTGCGTATGCCGGAGATAGACGGTATCCAGCTGGCAGAACGAGTGCGCCAGCTGGAACACCCGCCGCTGGTGCTGGTGGTGAGCGGATACGACGATTTTTCTTATGCGGTGAGCATGCTTCGCAGCGGTGTGCAGGATTATCTGCTCAAACCGGTGGACCGGGAAAAGTTTTACCAGGCGCTGAGCCAGATCGAAAGCAAGCTGGACAGCCGCCAGGAGGCCCGCCGCTCCAATCAGGAGCGTTATCTGCTGGCGCTGCGGTATCTGATGCTGAATGACAGCGTGGATGATCCCCAAAAGGACGGCCTGCTGCGGGAATTTTCCGCGCAGTTTTTTGAGAGGGAGTACCAGGCTGTATGTTCACGGGCACGGTTGGAGGAGCCTGAGGGCGTGCTGATGCTACAGAATATGGAGGAGCTGACCATCTACCTGGGAGAGAGCGATCACATCCGGCAGCTGGAGTGGCCCAAGGCGGCAGGCTGCAGCCGCGGGTTTCAGGGGCTGGCCAGCCTGAACAAGGCGTATGAAGAAGCATTTTCCGCCTGGAAACAGGCTTTTTTCAGGGAAGAAGGGCTGGTGTGTTATCAGCCCGCAGAAAATGCCCCGTTTCGCACCACGGCCCAGCAGCTGCAGGGGCTGATCCAGCTGGGACGCTGGAAAGAGGCCGTTCGGACTCTGGAGCATCTGTTTGAACTGGTGCGTGCAGGGCAGGCTGGAACGGATGCGGTGGCAGATCTGTGTTCGGAGCTTGCCCTGTTGCTGGATCAGACCTGGCGCAGCATTCTGGAAGAAAATGAATCCGCCCTGCGATTCGGGCAACTTTGGAATTTTGAGAGCCCGGAAGCGTATTTGAAAGAATTGTCTGCTTGGTTGGAGGTCATTTGCCAGCGTATCGGTCAGGAATTTGCCGATCACGAAAGCAAACAGAAGATCCGCCAGGCAGTGCAGTATGTACAGAAAAATTTTCGCACCCCCATCAACATGGCGATGGTCAGTAATCATGTATCCATGAACTACTCACTGTTCAGCCTGCTGTTCAAGCAATACACGGGAACCAACTTTGTTGGATATCTGCAGGGGCTGCGTGTCGGGGAGGCCAAACGGCTTCTCACGGAAACGGACATGCGGGTGAATGAGATCAGCGCCCGCTCTGGTTTTTCGGATGAAAAACATTTTTTGAAGGTGTTCAAAGCGGCTACGGCGCTGTCCCCCACCGAGTGGCGGAAAGTCAGCCGGCAGCGGTTGCAGCCGTGATGCGGCAGAGAAAAGGAGAGATTTCAATGGAACAGATGGTGCAGACTTTTTTGCAGCAGATGACTCTGCAAGAAAAAGCGGCCCTATGCTCAGGCCAGGATTTCTGGCATATCACCGGCGTGCCCCGGCTGGGCATTGCCCCTGCAATGGTGTCCGATGGCCCTCACGGCTTGCGCAAACAAAATGACAAGGCGGACCATCTGGGAGTGAACGAGTCCATTCAGGCGGTATGCTTCCCGGCAGGGTGCGCTACCGCCTGCAGCTTTGACCGGGATCTGATGGAACGCATGGGCCGTGCGCTGGGCGCCGAGTGTCGTGCCGAGCAGGTGGATGTGCTGCTGGGGCCTGCGGTGAATATCAAACGCAGCCCTCTATGCGGCCGTAATTTTGAGTATTATTCCGAGGACCCTTATCTGGCTGGACAGATCGCAGCAGCCTTTATCCGCGGCGTGCAAAGCCAGCAGGTGGGGACCAGCGTGAAGCACTTCGCGGCCAACAATCAGGAGTTCCGGCGGATGACTACCTCCGCCAATATGAGTGATCGAACCCTGCGGGAAATCTATCTGCCGGCCTTTGAGGCTGCGGTAAAGGAGGCGGGCGCATGGACCGTGATGTGCTCCTACAATCGAGTGAACGGGCTGTTCGCCAGCGAGAACCCCTCCCTGCTCACCGATATTCTGCGCAAAGAGTGGGGCTTTGACGGCTTTGTGATGAGCGACTGGGGTGCGGTGAATGAGAAGATCCAGGCGGTGAAAGCAGGCCTGGAGCTGGAAATGCCCGGCCCCTGCGTGGCCAGCGTGGAAAAGGTGGTCCAGGCGGTGGAACGCGGGGAGCTTTCCATGGAAGTGCTGGACCAGGCCGCGGGCCGTATCCTGAACATCCTGCTGCGGAGGCCGGAAGGCGGGGCGAAGGGGACTTTTGACCGGCAGACGGACCATGATCTGGCGGCTGGGGTTGAAACTGAGTGTGCGGTGCTGCTGAAAAACAATGGGGTGCTGCCCCTTACCCGGCAGCAGAAGCTGGCTTATATCGGCGGATTTGCCCGGACGCCCCGTTATCAGGGCGGTGGTTCTTCCCATATCAATTCTTTCCGGGTGGATGGTGCATTGGAATTCGCTCCGGAGGGGACTGTATATCTGCCGGGCTTCTCCACCCGAGAGGATCAGATGAACGATGCCGATCTGGAGGCGGCGGTGCAGGCGGCCAAAGAGGCCCAGGCGGCAGTGATTTTCGCCGGACTGCCGGATTCCTTTGAGTGCGAGGGTTATGACCGGGCCCACATGCGTCTGCCGGAATGTCAGGACCGGCTGATCCATGCGGTGGCCCAGGTTCAGCCCAATACGGTGGTGGTGCTGCATGTGGGCAGCCCGGTGGAGACCACCTGGGCCGACGAGGTAGCCGCGGTGCTATGTGTCTATCTGGGCGGCGAAGCAGTGGGTAAGGCCACGGATGCCCTGCTTTATGGCGATGCCTGCCCCAGCGGCCGTCTGGCGGAAAGCTGGCCTTTTGCGTTGGAGGACAACCCCAGCTTTTTGCATTTTCCCGGCGATGAGGAGGGCGTGGATTACGCCGAAGGCGTGTTCGTGGGTTACCGTTATTACGACAAAAAGAAAATGGCGGTGCGCTGGCCTTTCGGTCACGGCGAAAGCTATACCAGCTTTGCTTACTCCAATGCCGTGGCCCGGGTGGAAAACGGTAGGATCCTGGCATCGGTCCAGGTGACAAATACCGGCAAACGTCCCGGCAAAGAGGTGGTGCAGCTGTATGTGGAGGATCTGACTGGATCTGCAAATCGCCCGCCGAAAGAGCTGAAAGGGTTTGAAAAGGTGGAGCTTCAGCCTGGCCAGACCGAGACCGTCCGCTTTGAACTGGACGAGCGCAGTCTTTCCTGGTACAGCCCCAGTGGCTGGTATGCCGCGCCTGGCCCGTACCGGCTGCTGTTCGCCCATTCCAGCCGGGATGTGCGCACCTGCGCTGAATTCGAATGGGAAAGCGGCCGTCGCCTGCCCATGACCGTGCACCGCAACACTACGGTGGGGGCACTGCTGGCTGATCCCCGAACGGCCGCCGTGCTGGAACCCTTGCTGAAAGAGCAGGAGCCCCAGGAGAGCAGTGCGGCTGCCCGGGAGGCCATTACCGACGAGATGATCCGGCAGATGCTGGTGAATTCTCCACTGCGCAGCGTACAGGCACAAAAAAGCTATACCGATGCCCAACTACAGCAGCTGATCGACGCCCTGCAGCAGGCGGTGGACGGCCCGCAGGCATAAGAAAGGAGATCGCGCGATGCAACGGATCTGCAATGAGCGCTACGACTCGATGACCTACCGGCGGTGCGGCCAGAGCGGCCTGCGCCTGCCGCTGGTGTCGCTGGGGATGTGGCACAATTTTGGCGACACCGCCCGATACGACACGGTGCGGGACATCTGCCTGACGGCTTTCAACCATGGGGTGACCCATTTTGACCTGGCCAACAACTATGGTCCAGAGCCGGGCAGCGCCGAGGCTAACCTGGGAAAGGTGCTGAAAAACGAGCTGGCCGGTTACCGGGATGAGTTGATCATCAGCACCAAGGCGGGCTATGGCATGTGGCCTGGCCCTTACGGCGACGGAGGCAGCCGCAAATATCTGCTGGCCAGCCTGGACCAAAGCCTACGGCGGATAGGCCTGGACTATGTGGACATCTTCTACCACCACCGTATGGACCCCCATACTCCGTTGGAGGAGACCATGGGTGCCCTTGCCCAGGCGGTGCGTCAGGGCAAAGCCTTGTATGTGGGACTCTCCAACTATGACGGGCCCGCTTTGGAGCGGGCGACCGCCATTCTGGACGAGCTGCACTGCCCCTTTATCATCAACCAGAACCGATACTCCATACTGGACCGGACGGTGGAACATAACGGTCTGAAAGAGACCAGCCGCAAATTGGGTAAGGGGATCATTGCTTTCAGCCCGCTGGCGCAGGGGGTGCTCAGCGACCGCTACCTGAATGGCATCCCGGCTGACAGCCGGGTGCGCACCGATGGCCGTTTCCTGCATGCCAGTGACCTGACTGAGCAAAAGCTGAGGCAGATCCGCGCGTTGAACGAGCTGGCCCAGCAGCGGGGCCAGACCTTGGCTCAGATGGCTTTGGCTTGGGTGCTGCGGGATCCGGTGGTCACTAGCGTGGTGGTGGGCGCCTCCCGCCCCGAGCAGCTGAGTCAGAACCTGCAGGGGCTGGACCGGTTGGAGTTTTCGCCCCAGGAGCTGGAAGCGATCGATCATATTGTGCTGCGGTCAGATGAAATGTGATGGGATAATTTGAGAGGCGAGGGATCATGCTTTACCCTGTACAGCGGCCCAGACTTGCAGCATAATTTCGGAAACTTGATGCAGTTGCGGGTCGGTTCTCCGGCCGTTCGAATCCACCCGCTCCCACCAAGATCCCGATCGCGTAAGCGGTCGGGATTTTTGTATACCGAAAACCACTCGCTAGGCGAGTGGTTCCAAAAAAGACTACTGTCGATAATGAAAACAAAAAACTCCCTTTGCTATAATAGAAGTGCGGTCTGCCAACTGCACAACAAGCAAAGGGAGGTCATTCAAAATGAACGACAGTCATAGCTTATCACATACCACATGGAATTGCAAATACCACATCGTTTTTGCACCAAAGTTCAGAAGAAAGGTGTTCTACAAAGAAAAAAGACGAGAGGTGGGAATGATTTTAAGAAGACTGTGTGAATGGAAAGGGGTGCACATTGTAGAAGCAGAGGTGTGTCCGGACCACATCCACATACTGGTAGAGATCCCACCCAAAATTTCAGTTTCCAGTTTCATGGGATACCTGAAAGGGAAAAGCAGCTTGATGTTGTACGAGCAGTTTCCCGAATTGAAATTCAAGTACAGGAACAGAGAGTTTTGGTGCCGAGGGTACTACGTGGATACAGCGGGCAAAAATGCAAAGAGAATACAGGAGTACATTCGACGCCAGTACGAAATCGACCAGCAAGGAGAACAGCTCACAATGATGGGTAAGCAGTAAACTGAAAAGCCCGTTTACGGGCGGTAAGTAACAAATCCTTCGCGGCTGGCAGACCGTACCAACGTGACGTGACACGTGGCTAGTATTCTAGGGCTACGCCCGCATGTGAAAAACCCCCGGCTATGCCGGAGGATGATTATTATAGCAGTTTGCCGGTGTTTGATGAGGCGCTCCCAGCGGCCATCTTTGAAACGGAGGAGAAGAAAATGTTGCTTACATACAATGATCTGATGATCCGGGATGCAACGGAAAAAGATGCGGAACAACTGGCGGCGTGGTGGAATGACGGCGGGATTATGGCCCATGCGGGTTTTCCAAACGGACTCGGCCGAACGGCGCAAAGCATTGCAGAAGAATTGCGGAGCAATAAAGGCGGGACCCATAGACAGTTGATAATCGAAATGGACCATGTGGCCATTGGGGAGATGAACTATCGGGACAAAGGGAGCCGGACCGCCGAAATTGGCATCAAAATATGCGATGCATCAAAGCAAGAGAAAGGCCTGGGAAAGATCCTGCTCAGTATGCTGATCGCCTCTCTTTTTTGCGATTTAGGGTATCAAAAAGTTGTTCTGGATACCGATCTGGAAAACAGAAGAGCACAGCATGTTTACGAGCGGCTGGGGTTTGTGAAACTGCGGGTGAATGAAAACTCCTGGACCGACCAGCTGGGGAAATTGCGGTCCTCTGTGGATTACGAGCTGCATCAAAAAGAGTTTGTTGATTTTGCAAACGGGGGATGCCTCCGAAACGATCCGCCCATGCCGTAAGGAACATGGAAAGCAGCTGCCCTGACGAAGACCCGACCGCATATGCGGTCGGGTTTTGTGTGCAAAAAATTCCTGTCAAAGTGAAAGGAAAACTGTAGAAAACTGGAAGAAAATATGTTATACTGGAAATACATTTCCAAAAAAGGAGGCGAACAGATTGCCAGAATTGTATGTGATGTTTTCCCACACCAACACCAGCATTGGCAAGATGATCCGCACTGTGACCGGCGGCGAGTACAATCATGTGTCTATCAGCCTGGACGACGATCTGTCCACCTGCTATTCCTTTGCCCGCCACAATAAATATAACGCTTTCACCGGGGGCTTTGTGGCCGAGGATGCCAGCCGCCTGTGCGACGGCGGGGACGACATCAAGGTGCTGGTCTGCCGGGTGCCGGTGAGCCGCCGGCAGTACGAAGTCGCCCGCCGGCTGGTCACGGTGTGCCGGGCCCAGCCAGACCGGACTCTTTACAATCTGTATGGGGCCATGGCCAGCGTGGCAGGCGTCCACCTGGCCCTGCCGGGGGCTTTCACCTGCGTGGAGTTTGTGGGCCGCTGCCTGGGGCAGCGCACCATCCGCATCGAGACGCTGCAGCGCCGGCTGGAAAAGTACGCCATTTATGAGGGCAGCTATCTGGAATACACCGGGGCGGCCCTGCACCGCCAGGGGGAATACTTCCGCTACATACACCCGGCCTGGGCGGCCTGCCGGGACGCGGCCCACCTGAGCCGGCTGAGCATGCGGCTGGTGTGCAAGGCCTACAGCAAGATCTGATACGCCCCGCCAGCGGCTTGCGGGCTGTTTTTTCAGCGGCGGAGAAACAATACGCCGCCTTTGGAGACAAAAATGTAGAGCTACAATACATGTTGGACAGTAGAGCAAAAAAAGCAAATAAAAAAGTAGAAGGACAGAGCCTTCATAGGGTATAGTTAAGTTGCGACACCAACACACCCAAGAAAGGAGCTCTGTCCCTCATGAGTAAGAGTAT